>DASVOT010000583.1:0-5109 GCA_036383235.1 Chryseosolibacter sp. | reverse complement strand
TTCGTCCATTCACTCGGTCCGATAGACATGGGAACCCACACATTATCATCGTTGCTGGTCATGACGCCGCCGGCGACCGCCTTTTGCACGTACGTATTAGCCATTGTAGCATCGACGTTTGAAGCACGCATCGCCATTCTTAACATAAGAGAATACCCCCACTTCTTCCACTTGGAAATGTCTCCTTTGAAGATCATGTCAGATTTTGCAAAACCCTCGTCCGGATTCGACGCGCTCATGGCAGCTGTGGCCTCATCGAGCTCCTTTAACAGATCAGCGTAAATGACAGATTGTTTGTCATATTTGGGGAAATAGATATTCTCCAGTCCACGGTTCGCTTCAAAATATGGAAGAGCTCCATAGAAATCGGTGATCCTCTGGAAGCTAAAGGCCCGGAGAATGCGGGCGGCATTTCTCATATTGACTTTCTTACCCTCGTCATATCCGCCGGTACCTGTTTGCCTGAGAATTTCAGCGATATTCTTCAACTGATCGTTATAGGTAAAATCAAATGGCGCTGCTGAAGTTTCAGCATTATCCCTGTAAAAGTTTCCAGTAGCAGAAATGCTACCGGTGGTAGCCAATTGCTGTATTGCTGTTGACGCCAATCCGATATTCGTTCTCCAGTCCGTGTAGCGATTGTCACCCGAAGTACCATTCGATGCAATGCCAAGTTCTGAAGCCGAAAACAGGAAATTCAGGTCAATCTGATTGACAGCCTGCGGATTGATATTTAAGTCGTGCAGCTCATCTGTATCACAACCCACAACGAAAGTCATGGCCGCCAGACAACACACGATAAATCTTAATATGTATTTCATTGTCATTTCATTTAGATGTTAAAACTGGGCCCTCAGGTTGAAACCATAGCTGCGCGTCGACGGGAAACCAAAGTAATCAAGACCTTGTCCGTTCCCATTCTGATAAGACGACTCGGGATCGATGTTCTCGACGTTCTTAAAGAGGATTGCAAGATTCCTGCCCACGAACGACAACGTAAGGTTCTTCAGCGGTGTCCTGTCAAGTATCTGTCGCGGGAAATTATAGCCGAAAGTAACCTGTCTCAGCTTTACGAACGATGCGTCGTAGAGAAACATATCTGTGACGGCATTCGCTTCTCCCTGCACTGAACTCCAGTAGCTCTGCGCCTGCTGCGGCGTGAGCGTCAACGCAAAATCCTCATAAATAGGATTTCCGCTTGCGTCCGTACCGGTCTGTGTTACCCCTTCGACCGTCAACGGTTTCTCACCTTCGCGGCCTTGCAGTGTCTGTTTGTGAAGCCCGGCGCCGGTCATCCGCATATTGGTTCCGGACAATATATCCCCTCCAATCTTAAAGTCGATTAGCGCGCTCAGATTGAATTGTTTGTAGGTGAAGGAGTTATTCAAACCTCCCGTCCAATCCGGATTTCCGTTACCAATGATTTCATATTTTGAAGAACCGACTGGCCTGCCATCCGAATAGAAGACCGGGCGACCGTCAGGTGCCGTTTTTTGCACACGCCCTGTGATCATTCCAAAAGGATATCCGACAATGTGTTTAATGAAGGCGTTCCTTGACCTGGGCTCCTCAACAATCAACTCGGTATTTCCCGCAATGAGGGAAACGACTTTGTTCTTGTTCTTGGCAATGTTTAATGACACGTCCCAGGTGAGCGGCCCCGTTACCGGCGTTCCTGTTAACAGGACTTCGATACCCTTGTTCTCCAGCTGCCCTACGTTTACAGTTGTCGAAGCAAAACCGGAAGCACGCGAAATGGTGGCACGAAGTTGATCATCCGTCGTCTTTTGGCTGTAGTACGTCAGATCAAGACCGATTCTGTTTTCAAGCAATCGCAGGTCAAGTCCAAACTCGAGCTCGGTAGACGTCAAAGGCTGAAGCAAAGGGTTTGGAATATTTCCTCCCTGCCCCATGGCAGATGAGAACGATGCCATCGTAGAGCCCAGGTGCGTATTGCCGTTCAGAGAGTAGGTGAGGTTAACATCATAGGGATTAACCGTAACGTTACCAACCTGTGCCCACGATGCGCGTAACTTACCAAAGGAAATCGCTCCTGGCAATTCGAACGCATCTGAAAACACAAACGAGGTACCCACCGAAGGGTAGAGGATGTTGTTGAACTCCGGATTCAACACAGAGAACCAGTCATTGCGTGCTGTTGCGTTGACGAACAGGATATTGTTATATCCGAACTCTGCCGACCCAAAGAGGGAATTTATACCTGATTCACTGAAACCATAGCCCCACGTGCGGGTGACGGTGTTGTTGATAGCCTCAAAGAAGGGCACGTTAAAACCACTTCCGTTTATCGAAAGCCGTTCATTGCTGCGCCTCATTCGGTTACCGCCGACAAACGCGTTCACGCTAAACTTATCAAACGTTTTGCTGAAACCTAACGTATACTCCATATTGATTTCACGCACGCGGTTTTCACCTTCATTGAGCTGACCACCACGCTGGAATCCGGTGCCCTGCGGAACCAGATCCGTCTCCCTCCTGGTGTACCAATCAAGTCCTATTCGTCCCTGGACGTAGAGATAATCGGTAATGTCAAACTTCATTTGACCTGATCCAATCAGGCGATCACGCCAGTCGTCATTATTAAACTGATAAGCAACCCACCAAGGGTTCTGGTGCCAGTTATTATTCGCCTGCTGATATTCCTCTCCCACACTTTTTTGCCAGATCGCCAGACTTCCGGCGTCGGCAGTGGGTGGAACAGCTCCAAGTTTATTAGGATCCCCGCGATAATCGTTCACGTTAAGGTTGGCGGGTATGTAATACATGGACAGAATACCGTTCGCCGGAGAATCCGACAAATAAGGACGATTATCTGCGTACTCATGAGAATACATCACCTTAGAAACAAACGTCAATTTCTTGCCGAATTTTGAATTGGTCGACAAGGAAACGTTTTGCCTTTGGAATCCCGCATTCGGTACAACCGACTCACCTCTAAGATCGGAAAGTGAAAAACGGAAATTCTGAGTCTCACTGCCGCCCGTAAGAGCGATCGTATTAGTGAAAGTGGAACCGGTTTGGAAGAAGCGGTCGAAGTTGTCGCCCACATCTTTATAAGGCCTCGTTACTCCATCAAACTGTATACTTTCCGTCGTACCACTGCCAAACTTGGGGCCCCATGAACTGGTTCCCCAATTGTATGCTTCCGTCTGGTTACGCGGCGCCACTGCAATACGCGGGGAATTCTGATCCAGCGGGTCAGACAGTACATAACCGCCTTGCCCATACTCGCGCTGAAAATCCCTTTGGTCATTTATTCTTTCGAAGACATAGTTCGAATTCACCTCAATGCCAATGCCCTTCCTTCCCGCACCTTTTTTTGTCACAATATTGATAACTCCGTTAGCAGCCCTTGAACCGTAAAGAGCAGCCGCATTGGCACCTTTCAATACCGTGATCGATTCAATGTCGTCCGGGTTGATACTGGACATGCCATCGCCCTCGTCGCGACCGCCCCAGATACCGGCCTGGCCAAAACCTGAATTATCCATCGGAATACCATCGATGACGTAGAGAGGCTGGTTATTGCCCTGAAGCGATTTATTACCACGAATGATAACACGCGAAGATCCGGCAGGGCCTGACGCGATCTTGCTCACGTTCACGCCTGCAATTCTTCCTGCAAGCGCATTTGCCAAACTGTTTTCCCTCGCTTCGGTGAAATTGTCGCCATCCACCGTCGTGATCGAATAGCCGAGAGCTTTCTTTTCTCTCTCTATACCAAGGGCAGTGACCACTACTTCACCAAGCTGCCGGGTGTCTTCCGCCAGGCTGATGTCCACAGTCGAACGGCTTCCTATCTCAACCTCCTGGGTTGTGTAACCGATGAACGAAAAGACAAGTGTACTTGCCTCATCATTCACCGAAATGGAATAACGACCAGTGGCATCAGTCGCAGTTCCCGCATTTGTGCCTTTTACCAGCACGTTAACACCTGGCATGCCGTTGCCGCCAGTGTCCGTTACTCTACCCGATATCGTTCTTTGCGCATAGGCGGAAAAACTGCCAACGGCAAAAAACAACATCAAAGCAAGGATTGGGTATCGTTGTTTCATAGATTAATTGGGTTTTAAAAAATTTAATTGGACTTAAAAATTAAACTCTCGATTGGGTTGGTTCCATCAGATAGCCTGGTATCCGGAAGAACAAGCTGTCAAGTGGGTTTCATCAGACACGTATCATTTTTAGTTTTCGTTCTTATCATCATAACAGAAAGAATCACCACACATAGTCGCCTGGAGTGATTTCCGTGACATCGCCGTGAAAATCCATCGCGCACTTTTGACAGTCAGAGAGAGTCCTGAATCACAATGCACGGGCAGTCCCACGCAACACAGTGGCCCCTGACAAATACGCAGCGGAGGCCGGACTAAAAGAGGGTCTTTACCGACTAAAACAGCAAAGAGGGTCTCAGAATGAAACTAGGAGAGGTTCTTTTCAACATCATAACGGAGGGTCTTCTGATTCAAAGGAGGGTCTTCTGGTTCGCCGGAGAGCTAAACTTCCGAGCAGCGGCTGGGTTATAAGCGTCTTCAATTCCTGCTGCTCCGTGTAAAAAAGTAGTGAAATCATCGTTAACACTACTAGCTAACCGAAATTATGTATTTAGAAGCGTTTTTAATCGCAAACTGGCATAAATATTTAGAAGACGGTACCGCAAACGTTTGCACACGGGAAAATAGCCCCTAATTTAAAAAAAAGCGAGGCAACCGTAACAAGCCATGCATCGATTGCGCTAACCATTTCGTCGACAATCACTCCGATCCAACACGATCCCCCTCGCCTGAAGACGAACAGTATTAATTTTCCCCGAAGCTTTTAATACGTTCACGCACACACCTCATGCCCGCGAAACACCGGCGCGAATACCTACCGGCCACTACATAAACCGGTGTACGCAGGCAACCTTCTCTCCCATCGCCAGGTCAATCGACATTTTTACTTTTTTAAAATGACCTGAAAAGTGTAAAATCGGACGTCAATAAGACCTTGCTCATGAGACTTCCCAGAATTCTGTGTACGCTCGCGCTTGTTTCCTTTCAATTGGCCGGATGCCGCGACAAGCCTTCGGATGAGCCGCCAGCCAAA
>DASVOT010000582.1:0-5347 GCA_036383235.1 Chryseosolibacter sp. | reverse complement strand
AGGCGAGCTTTGAGAGTGTATATGGAGAGATTGTTTCGGGCTGGGAGCTGAAGGATGGCAACCTTCGTGTCCAGGTAACGATTCCGGCAAATTCTTCGGCAGTCGTGCGGTTGCCAGGTACGACGGCAGCGCAGGTTTCGTACAAAGGTGGTTCCCTCGCTTCCCCCGGCACGGCGTTCACAAACGTGAGGGACGAAAACGGCGATGCGGTCTTCGAAGCGGGATCGGGCCGACACGAGTTCAGCTACCGCTATGGCGGCATGTGATGAAGGTTAATAAACCGGATAAGCTCTTGATCCGGTGTGTTGGTCGTCGAATGACGATTGGGTGTGAAGTCGTGATGGTGGCATCTGTCGAAGAGTTCCATTCAACCCCTTCGGGGTTAGACCCTCGTCGTGCAAACCCCGCATTTCATGCGGGGCTATTCATGTTTGATCCTTTCAGGATCGAGGATCTGTTGGCTGTGCGCCTGGGTAATGCGTGAGGCACTGGCCAAAGGACGATGTCACTTCCGTCCGCTAACCCTGAAGGGGTTTAACATTAGTAGCCCCGCGTGCCAACCCGGGCTACACGCTGGAAATGGTCCCCAGCCCCGAAGGGTTGAAATCGTGGACGGGATGATCGAATCGTGGTTAACTGACGTTTGCGCGTGCGGGTATTGCCGGCATTTGCGGGAGAGCGGGAGTAAAAGGTTTACAGAATCCATTTCCAACGCTACCCCTATATGTTTCCACCTCATGCCCTTACATTATACCCAACCACCCTTCCTGCAGATCCATATTCCATACATCCGTATATCCGTATATCCATATATCCGTATATCCATATATCCGTATATCCATATATCCATATATCCCTCCCCGCGACCTACCCACCCTGAGGGGCGGGCAACATATTTCTGATGGCGGCGATCCGCCATGTTCCTTTTCGGGAGACCACCACAAATGTGCTCCACATCTTTCGGGCGGTGCCGTTCGGGTTTTGGATCTCATATCGGCAGTCGACGATGGCGGTGGTGGGATCGAGCATCTTTATCTTGTCGACAGTCAGTGTCCTGGTTCCGGGTCTGCCTGCCGAACTGTTTTGCATCCCTTTGACAGACGCCGCTACCCCATCCCTCCATTCGCCGGTGGAAACCAATTGGTCGACGTCGGCTGTCAAAATATTCTTAAGCAGGACGGTATCCCGGTTTTCCCGCGCCCGGGAATATTGATCGATGAGATGAGAAATGTCTTTTTTTTGCCTTTCGTCAGGCAGCGAATGCTGGGCGCGCAGGAACGACACGCATGTAACCATGAACAGTAGCAGAAGGATCGGTTTCATACCAACAGTGATTGATTTGTTTTTCCGCCCACGTATGCCGGCGATAAAGCTTCTATAATGTATAGAAAAAATCTGTGTGGAACAATGGAATACACGGATGTTCGGGAATACGGATATATGGACTGAGCGCTCGCCGGTTTTTCATCCAGCGGTAAATGTCTGGAAAGGTTTCCTTAATTTTATCGGACAATGATCGACTATGCAATCGCTGTTTGTTGAATACATCTCTCTTATCGTGATCATCCTGGCGCTGGTGATGCTGGCCAACCGGCTCGGGCTGGCCTATCCGATCGTGCTGGTTCTGGGAGGCCTGGCGCTGAGTTTTACCGGGGCATTTTCGGACATCACGATTGATCCGGAGCTGATCTTCTTTATTTTCCTTCCTCCCTTGCTGTACGAGGCAGCGTGGCAGACGTCATGGAAGGATTTCTGGAAATGGCGACGTGTCATCACCAGTTTTGCGTTTCCGATCGTGGTCCTCACTTCCTCTGTGGTCGCATTCGCGTCTCATGCGCTTATTCCGGGATTTACCCTGGCCCTCGGTTTTTTGCTGGGCGGCATTGTGTCGCCACCGGATGCGATCTCCGCCACCACGATCATGCGCCAGGTGAAAGCGCCAAAGATACTGGTTACGGTTGCCGAAGGAGAGAGCCTCCTCAACGACGCTTCCGCCCTTGTGGTCTTTCGTTTTGCCCTCGTGGCCGTCGTCACAGGTCAGTTTTACCTCTCCCAGGCCGTGACGGGCTTTTTTATGGTAATTATCATGGGGACGCTCATCGGCATGGCAGTGGGTTTGATTTTCTACGCCGCATACCGGTGGTTACCGACGACGCCCAGCATCGAGATCGTCCTGAGTCTCCTTGCACCTTATTGCATGTATTATTTCGCGGAGCGTTTTCATTTTTCCGGCGTGCTTGCCGTCGTCGCCGGAGGACTCCTGCTTTCGGCCAAGCGCCAGACCATGTTGTCCTATCAGGGAAGGGTGCAAGGCTCCAACGTGTGGTCTACGATCGGTTTTGTTCTCAATGGTGTGGTGTTCATGCTGATCGGCCTCCAACTCCCGCATATTACAAGCGCCATCGAAGAAGCCAGCCTCGGGCAGGCGATCTCGTACGGCCTGGCGATTTCCCTGGTCCTCATCGTCACCCGGATTTGCTGCACGCTCGGCGCCGCGGTCTTTACGCGCATCGCAGGTCACTTCATTACCGTGGCAGATCGAAACCCGGGTTGGAAAATTCCCTTGGTATTCGGCTGGGCCGGAATGCGGGGTGTTGTCTCGCTCGCGGCAGCGCTCTCAATTCCAGTGGTGGCGCAGCCAGGCCAGCCTTTTCCATACCGGAATCTCATCCTCATCATCACGTTTGTCGTGATCCTCGTCACATTGGTGGTGCAGGGCCTGACACTCCCGTGGGTGATGAGGCGGCTGAAGGTAGTAGACGGATCCGCTGAAATCCGAGAGCAGGAACAGAAGCTGACCATCCGAAAACTCCTGGCGGAGCGCTCGCTGAAGTTTCTGGACCGTGCTCACGGCGGCGACCAGGAAATGAATGAGCACCTGAAGAATTTATCCGCAAAGCTCCGCACCGACCTGACGACTTTTACCGGAGATGTGGAGGATTTCAATACGTCGGCTCGCGACAGCCTGGTACAATATCAGGATATCTACCTGACCGTGTTGGACGAACAACGAAAGGTCCTCCACGAGCTGAATCGCCAGGAGGAATACGATGAAGAGTTGATCCGAAAATACCTTTCGCTCCTTGACCTTGAAGAAGCCAAGCTGAGAGAAATGCCTTACAGCCAGGAGTGACCCTCCACCAACGCACGCCAAACTCCCATCGATCGTCGCCTTTTTGTCCGGGATTTTTCTTAAATTCGAGTACACCCATTTCTACCCTATACCCCTATACCCTATACCCACAGATGTCACATCGAAGAGAATTTATTAAGAAAAGTTTAGCTGCGATGTCTGGCAGCCTGTTTGCCGGCAGTTTGAATGCGCAATCTATCGCTCCGGGCAGCTCGCCTCTGAAAAAGATCGGCGTGCAGCTGTTTTCCATTCCGAAACTCCTCGAGAAAGACTTTGCCGGGGCGATGGCGATGGTGGCGCGGCTTGGGTACAAGGAGGTCGAGTTTTTCGGGCCGTATCCTTTCAGTCCCCAACAGGAGCGGGATGGCTGGAGCGCGGTGACGCCCTCGCTTGGATTCAGTGGCAGTGGTTTTTTCGGCCTGAATGCCAGGGACGTTCGTAAGGTACTCGACGATAATGGTCTCACTGCTCCTTCGATGCATAGCGGACTTCCCACATTGCAGGAGAACATGTCTCAGCTGGCCGAAGCGGCACATATTATCGGCGCTGAATATGTGATATTGCCGTCCGCGCAGACTCAGAAAACACTCGACGGCTACAGGTCACAGGCAGAGCTCTTCAACAGGATCGGCACTGACGCGAAAAAACACGGCGTTCGTTTTGCTTATCACAATCATGGCAATGGACTGAAAGAAATGGGCGGTACCGTGCCTTTTGACCTCGTCATGAAGAACACTGACGCCGGATCTGTTTTCTTCGAGATGGACATTTACTGGATGACCGCAGGAGGGGTCGATATTTTAGATTACCTCGCGAAATATAAAGATCGCTTCCGCTTCATGCATGTAAAGGACATGGCTAAAGCCGTGCGCTTCCCGGGCGACGGCGGTGACCCGCAGCAGTGGATGGCGTTGTTTCCATACCTGGAAGATGCAGACAGCGGCGTCCTGGATCTTAAAGCGATCATCCCGGCCGCAAAAAAATCGGGTGTGCAACATTTCATTGTTGAACGCGACCTGGCACCCGAGCCGGAAGTCAACCTTGCAAAAAGCTTTCAGTTTCTCTCATCCTTGAAATGATGGGCTAGTCATTCCTGGAAAGGCTGAGCTCCTGGGAGAATATCAAAACAGGACTGTTGGCGCAGCTGCCATTCAGATGCTTGGCGTGTCCGCTCTGGCTTTTTTTGCAAACGCCTCCCAGTCAAACCCCGTTTCAATCCGGTTATGTCGCAGCGCGGGGATCTGCGTGGTGACGAGGATCGTCGTTCCCTCGACGTCAACGCGGTGGTGCTGCGGGATCTGCCCTGCAGTCGCGTTCGGCGCCGTTGCTTTGATCATTTTGAATTTGATGTCATGAAAGAACGTTTGCACCGAGGCCTTCAGCGCGGTGATGTTCTCCATCCCGTACATCAATACCACGTCCGGCTTATGGGTGACGATGTTTGAAAGGATTTCGTCCAGGCGGCGCTTGAATAGGTGCTCCTGGTATAACGCGCGGCTCTTCAGAAATCCCATCGTTGGAAGGTCCAGCCAGCTGTAGTACCACGCATGGTTGTGCGGACTCGGCAAAGGATACAACCTGATCAACGCCTCGCGATGCGCCTGCGGCGATGCAAACGTAGCCCTCTGGTAGGCGGGCAAGTCCGGCAGCTTTTCATTCAGGTAGGCGTGTTCAAATGCGATCAGATTTTTCCAGACATTATGTTGTATCGCATTGTTGCCGAAGCGGTATTCGTACAAAGTCTTGAACGAAGATGCCCTGGGGCCGTCTAGTCTGACGGTGACGTGCTTGTACAGTTCACGAATGTCGCAGAGGGATGCGGTCTTCCGGGGGTGTGCCTTGTAAAAATAGCCCAGCTTCTCCGCGACCTCCTCCGGGAGGTCGCCTCCGCCTTCTTCATAGGCAACAAACCAGAACTTCGCACTCCACGATCCATACCCGTAAAAATTGTCGATCCAGTGTTCGAGGACTGTATTTTCTATAAGCATAATCTTTTCGGAATGAATGTCCACCCGGGCTGACAGATAACAACTCTATCCCTATGCGCCAAAATCTCCCCTTATACCCTATACCCCATAGCCGTCAGGCTAAGAGATTAGACAGGTAAACAAACGATTGCGCCCTCATTTTTTCGCGCCTCTATACTCTGTCAGGAAGAAAGAGCTAAGGGTGCCGGGCTGGGAAGAAGCCGGCGTTCCGTTTGCGAAAAAATTT
>DASVOT010000581.1:0-3361 GCA_036383235.1 Chryseosolibacter sp. | reverse complement strand
GCCATTACCTGCCGGAACACGAGGCTTCCGCCGCAGACGGACGCAGGAGCGCACCGGGACGCGTAAGCGCTACACGATCGTTACCTTAATCCCCATCTCTTCCAGCGTTTTGGCGGTGTAGTCGGAAATGCCTTTATCGGTAATGATCTCATCGATATCCTCGAATTCGCAGATCTTGCCGAATCCCCTGCGTCCAAACTTCGTCGAGTCAGCCAGCACAATGGTCTTTTGAGAAACGCGGATCATCTCCCTGTTCAGGTGGGCTTCCATCACGTTGGCGGTGGTCAGACCGAAATCCAGATCGATTCCATCCGCGCCGAGAAACAGCTTGCTGCATGAAAAATCGGCCAGGATGCTCTTGGCATAAGGGCCGGTAACGGACGAAGAACTTTTCCGCAGCAGGCCGCCGAGCTGAACGACCTCGATCTCCGGATGGTGTATTAATTCAAGGGCGACGTTAAGCGCCGACGTGATAACCGTCAGGTTCTCTTTCGGCTGGATGTTCTTGGCGAAAGCCTGGACTGTGGTGCCGGAAGCGATGAGAATAGAATCGTTGGGCAGTATCAGCCTGGCGGCCGCAGCGCCGATCCGCATTTTCTCCCCAAGATGAAGTTTCTCTTTTTCGTTTACCGGGCGCTCTATGGTATAGGGATTGTGCAGCGTGGCGCCCCCGTGCGCGCGGAACAACAGCCCCTTGTCTTCCAGGAATTTAAGATCCTTGCGGATGGTGACAGAAGAAACCTTCAACTCCTCGCACAGGTTCAGCACCTTCACCTGCCCCTCCTGCTTGATCTTGTTGATGATTACCTGATGCCTCTCAATGGTGTTCATAAAGGAAAATTCCTGCTGTAATATGGCAACTATCCGTCAAAACGAAAAAATCACAGCTCCGCCCTTCGCGTTTCCCAACACCTGCGGCCGATCACGTGCATAACAAATTGATAATACATAATAAGTTTTCCTTTGGTTTCGATTCGAATTGTAACTTACGCATGACAAGGCCTTTTCTGAACTGATTTACCATTTTTTGCGCATAATCTGCTCTAATCGGTTGATTTCAAGGTTGATTATTTATTTTTTTTGCTTTTGTTTATTTACCTATTATATTTAATTCGAACTTCAATTGACCGCAAAAGATAAATAACGGAAGATATTGAAATAAGCTTAACCTGGGTTCGAAGTAACGGGCTGCTGACAAGGGTCAGCCGTCGGTGAACGGGCGCAAGACCTGAAATACATGATAGACCAAACCTTTCAAGAGCATGAGAAAATTTTATCCGGCGACCCAAGGCGATTGTCGCGGTTGGCTCACGGACGGCAGCGCCGCTTTCCGGAAGCCGCGTTCCCGTCCGCGCGGGTAACATCTTCGGGCACAGGGACGTGCCTCGCTTCCAACAGGTCGTCCGCGAGGCCTGTAAAACCATTACTCACCGATAAATAATTCGCGACAATTATTTATTAAACAACAAACTATGGAACCTAAAACCAAACGACCCCGATCCGTCAGGCGCCTGTCACCGCTTCTGACGTGTCTTTGCTTTTTGCTCGCCTGCCACGCCTCGCTTTATGCGCAGCAGACTGTTAGAGGTACCGTTGTATCTGGGAAGGACAACACCCCGATGCCGGGCGTGACGGTGCTCCTCTCGGGCACCACGACGGGTGTCACCACCTCTGACGATGGCACGTTCGCCATCCAGGCCACTCCCGGCAGTACGCTCATCTTTTCCATGGTGGGCTACCTTTCCAAAGAGATCAAAGTCTCCGGCAGTGACCTGGGGACCATTTCCCTCGACGAAGACGTCAAGCTGCTCGAGTCTGTGGTGGTCGTCGGCTACGGCACCCAGAAGAAACTGAATGTGACCGGCGCGATCACCACGCTGGATATGACGCAGAAGGAGGGCGAGCCGACCACCAACATCAGCAATTCTCTTGCGGGCATGCCCGGCATGTTCGTGCACCTCGGACAAAGCCAGCCCGGCGTCGACCGCTCGCAGATCCGCATTCGCGGAATGGGAACCCTCAGCGACAACGATCCGCTCGTACTGGTCGACGGGATCGAGTACTCGATCGATGAGCTGAACCCCGACGACGTGGAAACGGTGACCGTCCTGAAAGACGCCTCCGCGGCAATCTACGGCTCGCGCGCGGCCAACGGCGTCATTCTCATCACCACCAAAACCGGGAGGGGGAAGAAATCGAATGTGAACTACAACTATTATTACGGGATCCAGCAGCCCACCATGATGCCGGACGTCATCTGGGACCCCATCGCCTACATGAAGCTGAAGAACCAGGCCATGGTCAACCAGGGAAAACAACCCAACTACTCCGACGCCGAAATCGCCGAGTACGAGAGCGGAATGGCAACGGACCCTATTACCTATCCGGCGAACAACTGGTTCGACATCGCGTTGAAGAACGGCCAGATCCAGAAACACAACATCAGCTTCTCCGGCAGCGCGGATCAATACCAGTACCGCCTTTCGCTCGGTTACATGAACCGCGACGGAATCATCATCGGGCCGAAGGACAACGAGAAGAAATATTCCATCGGACTGAACACCTCCGTGAATGTGACGGACAGGCTCGAGGTCGGACTGACACTGGATGGCTATTACCGGTATTACGAAGAGCCTTTTTATGGCGGCAGCTTCTTCAACTACCTGATGCGTGCGCTGCCCATCCTCACCGATACCCTGGCTGACGGGCGTTACGGAAACTCCTGGCTGCGGACACCGGGGCGTAACAACTGGGAAAACCCGCGCATGATCGCCGAAACAGGCTATTCAAAAAAAGTGGTGCAGCGCTTCCTGGCCACCATCTTCGCAAAATACGAGCTGCCTTTTGATATCCACTACAATATCAAATTCGGAGCGGATAAATACGACGGTCTTCTCACCGAATTCACGCCGCAGGTAAAACACTATAATCCCAAAACCGGTGCGGCCACGAACTGGAACAGCCCGGCCACGGCCCCGCGTTCCGCCAATACCGATTACAACGACCTGAACATCCATTTTTATAATACCCTGGACTGGAGCCGGAAGTTTGCGGACAAACACACCGTCGGCCTCATGCTTGGGGCGAGCTACGATCATTTCGGGCACGGGCAATTTCTCGCTGACATGACGGGTTACCTCGACGCCACCCTCACTGCCCTGAGCGCCGGCTCGGAAAGAAGGGTGATCTCGGGCAATACCACCGAGGATGTGCTCGAGTCATACTTCGGCCGCCTCAACTACGATTTTGGCGGGAAGTATCTTCTGGAAGGCACGTTCCGTTACGATGGTTCCTCGCGCTTCGCGCCCGGGCATCGGTGGGGCTTCTTCCCCTCTGTTTCCGCCGGGTGGCTGATCGACCG
>DASVOT010000580.1:0-17361 GCA_036383235.1 Chryseosolibacter sp. | reverse complement strand
ACCGTCTTCACGCGAACGCGTTCCGGCTGCTTGTTGATTTTGTCGGAGTCAGTCAGCTCGCGGAAAGTGCCCATGACAGACTGAAACAGCTGCCCGTAAGCATTAAAATTCGCGACTGAAGTGGCGCCGATGAGGTTATATATATTTCCACCGTATTGGATAAAGTACATCATGGTCCGAACAGTCTGCGCCGCCTGCTGTTGTTGTTGCTGCTGTGATTGCTGATCCGCAATCAGAACAAGGGCCGTCAAGCCATTCACATTCTCCTGCCGCGAATCAACCACCGTAAGACCGTATTTACTCAGCACCCCCTGAGCGGCGTTTTGCAGAGAGTTGCCCTCGGCAAGGGTGAGGATTATGACAGCACTTCCATCTGTTGGAGCCATCTGAACTTGGTGGGGAGAATTCTGCAAACCCCACGACGGAGGAACGGAAAATTGAAATTTCAGCACAGGATGATAGAACACACTATTCTCTACATATCCCTGCCTTGGATCCTCGCCATACACGATGCCGTCAATCAGTTTCAGGTATTCGTTGCGATTAACTTCGTATTCCGGCTTCTTTACTTTTCGTTTCCAGTCGTTCGCAAGCTTGGCAACGGTCCTCTCCCTGTCGGCGGGGTCCGGATGTGTAGAAAGAAACGTTGGGACTTCATCAGCACCCGATTTGCTGCTGATCCTGTCAAGTGTGCTGAAAAAATCGGCCATCTTGGTGGCATCGTAGCCGATCTTTGTAGAGTATTCTACACCCAATTTGTCTGACTGCCGTTCTGCATCGCGGCCGAACTTCAGGAAGAGTAACTGCAGCCCGGTGCTGGCTACATCGGCGAACTGGGCAAACTCAGGTGAAATCACGGAACCGGCAACGAGACCAATCTGCCCCAGCATCGCGTTCGTGTATTGTTTTGCCGAATGTCTTGCGGCAATGTGCCCGATCTCGTGCCCCAACACGCCCGCGAAAGCGGCTTCATCGTTAAGATGAGCCATAATACCTCTGGTGAAGTAGACATAACCTCCGGGAATGGCAAAGGCATTCACGACCGGCGAGTCCACAATCTTGAACTCGTAAGGCAAATCCTTCCTGTGTGATATTGCCGCCATCTCCTTTCCTTTCCTGGACATAAAATCCTGTAGCTTCTTATCGTCGTAAAGACCGAAATAAGCGATCACTTCGGGATCCGATTGCTGTCCCATGGCGATCTCCTGCTCCTTTGACATCAGCATCAACTGATTTTTTCCTGTTACCGGATTGCGTGCGCATGAATCCAGCAATATCCAAACAAGCAACACGCTTGCGCTCAACGCTAACCTTTTCATACTCTGCTAATTGATTTTGCGCACCGATAAAAGAACTGTACCGGGCCGGAAGAATATTTAATACGGGTAAATCACCCGTTAAAAAATACGGTAAGGGGCCGAATGCAAAGGCAGGATCAAAAATAGGCCGGTGACTATACCTCCTTTCTGGCGACGAGCAGCCCATCACCGGCATGGGAAGGTTGGCACTGCCGCTGCTCTAAAAATTTTTCTTGTCTGCTTTTTCGATTGCTTCCGTGATGGATCTCACCACCGCGTCAAGCTTCTCAGCCGAGCGCTGAAGGTGCTCGCGAATCACTCTCGAATCGCCTTTGAGATCGGTCTTCGAAAGCAGATTGAGAAGCCCGAGGATCGACGCTACAGGACTTCTGAGTTTATGGGCATTTATAAAAGCGTACTCTTCGAGCGCCTTGTTCTTGTTCTCCAATTCGGCCGTGCGCTGCTTGACAAGCATCTCAAGATTCTCGTTCATGCCCTGGATCTCTTCAGCCTGCGCCATGATCTCTTCATTCTGGGCCTGGATCTCCTCGGTCTTAAGCTGGATCTCCTTCGTGCGTTCTTCGACTTTCGCTTCAAGCTTCAATTTATCGTCCATGAGCTTCCGCTCGCGGAATTTCAGCAACCCGTAAAATGAGATGACAAAAAAACCTATGGTGAAAACATAGAAAGCGCTGGTCTTCCAGAACGGCGGGCTGATGGAAAAGGCAAGCGTGCTTTCAGGAACGTTGTTAAAATCTTCGGTGTCAGAAACCTTCACCTTGAAAATATAATCGCCGGGAGGAAGCCTTGAATAGGTGACACTCTGATTGCGGCTGGATATCCATTCGAGGTCATAATTCTCGAGCTTGTACTGATAATTAAGGTCCTCGGCATTCTGGTACCAGAAAGCAACGTAATGAAAGGTCAGGTTGTTCTCACCGTACCTCAGTTGCGGCGGCCTTGAAATATCGATGGGCTCGTCAAATACTTTTACCTGCTCGATCGTAGGTTGGGGTATTGAAACTGCCTGGTCGTTGCTGAGCGAAAACTTGATGATCCCTTTGCTGGTCCCGATGTACAATTGACCGTATTTGTCTTTGACCACTGCATTGAGGTTCGGATGTTTTTGACGGATGCCTGTCTCTTCGCCCCAATACCGCATCCTCTTTCTCTTCATGTCGAATACGTCCAGTCCGAAATTGTGGATGGCAATAAGGTTCCCTTGCGTATCGGTCACGAGCGACTGGATGGCATTATCCCTCAGGTGAATATCGGCGACCGTCGCGAATTTGTCTCCGTCGAAACGGTAGACGCCGTTGTTTTGGGCAGCGACCCAAATGTTTTTGTCCTGGTCCTCGGCAATGGTGTAAACCACTTTGGATTGCAGCCCGTCCGTAAAATGGTGGAAGCCCGCTTCATCCATCATGGAAACGCCTTTGCCATCCGTACCAAACCATGTCCGGCCTCTGCTGTCGACAAAGACCTGGTAGATAAAGTCGGAACTCAGCCCATCCTCGGAGCTGTAATTCGCAACGACATAGTTGCCGTCTGTCGCGGTGATGGAGGAGCTGCCTCCAAGCGTGCCAACCCAGATTACGTTGTCCCTCCCGGTTATACTGAGGATGTTGCCGTTGCGAAGCTCCTTATCAAAGTGCCGGATGCTGTTTTTAGCCGGATCAATGCGAAGCAGGCCGTTTCCATAGAGCCCCGCCCACAGAATACCGTCGCGGTCTTCGTAGAGGCTGATGATGTTCGAGCTCCTGAAGGGTGTGTTCGTGAGCATTCTTTCCACCGTCGCCGATCCATCCTTTTGCAGCGTGCGAACGAATAACCCTTCACTTGTTGAAAACCATATCCTGTCCTGCTGATCAACGGCAAGCGCTAGAATATTAATATCGCGACATGGCTCCAGCGATTCAAGATGCTCAACCGCGTCGCCCAGGGTCCTGATCACCCCTGTTTTCGAACCGCACCAGATATTTCCCTCCCGGTCTTTGGCAAGCGCCTGGAGACCGCGAAGGGATTGCTCGCCGTACTGACTAAAGACTTTCAGGCGATTCGTTTGCAGATCGTATACCATTAGGCCCGTCCGGGGCGCGGAGATCCAAATCTGGTTCTCCTTGATGGCGAAATCAGAAATCGACCCGTACGACCATGAACCGAGGACCGGCTCGACCTTGTGCGTACTCAGATTGTACTTCAGAATACCGGCATCTTCAGTGGCAAGACACACGGTGTTTCCGTTCAGCGACCGGATCTTCTTGATGATGATATCGGGAAGACCTTCATCGCTGTCGATCACCTTCACACTGATCTTACGATCCTTCAGCGTGCAAATGCCGATACCGCCATCCGTTCCCGCCCATACATTTCCATCGCCGTCTTCGAAAAGATCGTAAATGAAAAGGTCTGTAAGTCCTTCCACTTCATCCACCCGGTACAAGCGATCACCGACGTAGTAATACAAGCCGTCGTTAAAGGTGGAAAACCACATATTTCCCGCGGTGTCAAAAAGGATATCGGAGATCGCTCCCACGGCCGAACCTTCGCGGGGTTCAAATCGACGGACCTGCCCCTTTTCGATATACGCCAGCTGGCCATTCTGATGGCCCAGCCAGATGGTACCGGCGGAATCTTCAGCCAGCGCCGTAATGTTATTACCGGTAAGGCTATCGGTCGAAAGAAACTGTTTGTAATTAATACCGTCAAACCTGAATGCGCCCTGATCAGTACCAAACCACATGAAGCCTTTTCGGTCCTGGAGGAGGGCGTTCACCTGAAGGGGGACATTCCTCTTTAGAGGGAAATACGACTGAAAGAATGGAATTTGCGCCGCCGCAAATGAGGCTACAAGGCAGAAGAAGAAAATCAGCGAACCGTACTTCTTTGTCATAGGTTTTGCGGTGCCAGGGTAGCCTTGAAAGCGACCTCGATTTCAGTGGCGATCTTCTGACTTACAATGGTGGGAATTGAGATATTATGATCGGCGAGCGGAACAAAGAAATGAGCCTCTACCGTTAGCTGTCCGTTCTCAATCGTCAGTTTGGCCTTTATGATCCTCGTCTGCTTTTGCCCATGGATGTCCAACTCGCCTTTCGCACGCACGTCGTAAGAGCCGTCAATGGATAAATCCACCGGCTCGATAATCTTCCCGCTGAAGCTGGCCTTCGGGTATTTCTCGCTCTCCAGATACTTTTCGTTGAAATGCTCGCGCTGCAGTTTACTGTTAAAGCCCTGAAAGGAACTGATATCCACGGCGAACGCAAACTGATTCGTCGTCGGATCGATCAGGCCCTGAACTTTATCGGAAGAAGCCCGGATCAATTCCAGCTCGGCATTGGAAGTAAAAGATATTTCAGATTTCCGGACAGACAGTTTCCTTTGCGCCATCCCGTTTACTGAAAAAAGCAGTAACACAATCAGGCACGCTGTACGGCGCGAGGAAGCTTTTGACAGCAAATTCATTTCAATCATCTTTCAGGTATCCGTAGGTACGTCGCGGCGGCTGTCTGTTAAAGCCAATCCCTAAATATCCGAAAATATCCTAAAACCTCCGCCCATTCCATTGAATTTATGAGAGCCCTGGCACAATAAAAGTAAAATGGTCGGGGTCGGCATACACCGGAATTTTCAGCGACACTTTGGTGTTGCTGACGCACGGCAAATCGGTCAACCGGTTTCATCAGATCACTTCCAGGTCAATGCGCTCATCAGATCTCTTTGCGAAATACCACGGGACCCCTGTTGGCTTTTTTCGTACCCAGTCGTGTCACGAACGGTGTACGTTCGGAGCATCCATTCGCGGCCGGCAGAGTAAGTTGAATGCTGACATCCATCCGACTTCAGCAGCTGAACTGTAGACGACACTCCACACCGCTGTGACCGTCCTTTGTGAGCGGATCGAAGCAGCTCGTGCGCCCGCTCAGGCGGGCAGGGGTAAAGCAGCGGCTTTTCGGCCGGTTTTTTTCCATTCGAAAGTCTATCCGGGCGTGTCGCCGCGCGTATATGCAAACGGCCGGCACCCATGACCTGCATCGCCCGGAGGTTGGCACAATATTTTTAACTTATAAGCTGACTATAACAGTCAACCTTCAGGTATAGGTTAGGTAAATAAAATCCCCCGGAAGTCGTCCGGGGGTTTTTTATTTTATTTATCGCAACGCAAACTGCCGCTACTCCTTCACCGTTTCGCCTTCAGCGATCGTCCGGTTGTATTCGCCGAAAAGCTCCCCGGAAGCCAGCACATGACCGCTAATCGCTTTCTCCACATCATGCCTTCTCGCGCCGGCGTCAAGATTCAAAAGCCGGTCGATGGCAAGCACCCGGAAAACATACCGCTGCGAACCTGCAACAGGACATGGTCCGCGATAGGGATTTTTTCCAACCGTGTTCATTCCCTGTACCCCGGGAACCGTGTTCTCCCCGATCCTCTCCATTGGAGGGATATTCCAGACGAGCCATTGCGTGAAGGTTGTAATCGTGGCATCGGGATCCTCGACGATCAGTACAAGACTCTTCGTTCCCTGCGGGATTCCGTTAATGAGCAACGTCGGGTTGACATCATCCCCATCGCAGGTGAACCTCGACGGAATGTATCCTCCATCCTCGAAGTCGGGGCTGACCACCGTGAGCGGTGCGGGCTGAGTGCACAGAAGGCAGGCCAGTACAAAGGTATACATGGGAAATTTCTTTATTGCTGTACCAAAAGAGTGCCCTGGTCCTCGTGACGAGAATGTGCATCAGCGGCGGTTTCGCCCGTGAATCGCGTGAACGCCTGACGAAGACGCATCGCGTTTCGGAGCCCGTTGATAACCTTGGAACTGCGGTCATTGAACGAATGCCTGAGTGGCGGGCCGGCGCCGTGATGTTTGCGACGGCGGCCAGGAATCAGGCCCGGTGCGTTAGGCCCACCAAAGCAAAAATGCGGTAAGATTCCAGAGCAGCGAAAAGGTGAAGGGGAAACCGTGGGCGGTGGTTGACGGCAAACTATATTCGATGCTGTTTGCCGCTCACACTTTTTCGGACAAATTGCGTGTTCTCCAGTCGTTTAGTTTGTAAATTTATGGGCAAATTTCAGCTGTCGTGAGCCGTTTAGTTTTCAATACCTCTGTGATCAAAAAGAAGCCGGAGTCTCCGCTGGTTGTCAAACCAGGGGTTGATATTGAAGCGCTGACACGCATCCAGGACCTGACGTCGGATGACTCCTTCGTGTATGTACACTGTTACTTTCAGAACAAATGGGAGAATATGCTCATCCGCATCTGGAAGACGACTTACCTTGTCGATACGGTCACGGGCAACCGCTCCCACCTTCTTCACGCCGAGAATATTTCGATCGCGCCTGTCTGGACGCATATTCCCGATGGCCGGGAATATCCGTTCCTCCTTATCTTCTCGGGTCTTCCAAAATCCTGCAGGCTGTTCAATCTCGTCGAGGAGATTCCTGAGCCGGGCGGCTTCTTTGTCGGACAGATATCCCGAAACGAAACGGATGTCTACCACATAGAGGTCGGCAGCTGACGCAGGCTGACACGACCGGGCAATCACTTTTCGACGAGCCCGGCCAATTTGTTTTCGATGTACTTCAAATGGAATTGCGACATCGGATCATCGATCTTGCGAGCGGCTTTGCTGACGGCGGCGTGAATTTCAACCAGTTTGTTCTTTACGATCGGGGCGACGTCCTGGTATTCTTTTCCCGATTTATCGGATATTTCAATCAGCGCATCAACATAGGCGCGCTGAAGATTTCTGCGGTAAAGGTCGATGGGTTTCCGGTCCCTCAGTTCCGTCCACATTGCCTGGTCGATTTCGTTAAAGTAGTCGATGAGCCGATAGGCTTTTTCACCGTACATCGCTTCGTTGGCGACGAGCCTGCTAAGAGTAGCTGTGCCGAAGAGGTAGTCGAGCACCTTTTCCTGTGATCGGCCGATCGTTGTTGCAGGCGCGTCACCTGTCCTGGCCAGCACCGTCGTGTCGATCAACCACGCAGGCGTGACAAATACATTCTTCTTCACAAACTCGAGCGCGGCGCGCTGGGTATCCACCGGCACGACTTCATAGACCGCGCCAGGTTGGCTGGCAAGCTTCGGAGTTTCATAAACGCCGCCGATATTGGCCATCGCATGTCCGATGTAGTAATCAAATTGACGGACGACGCCCTGGTACAGTTCCTCCAGATCGTCGTATCCTTCATTCGACTGGTATGTCCATTTGGTCAAGTTCGGGACGACGCGTTGGAGGTTTTTGATCCCGTATTCGCCTGCTTTCATCGCATTGTTCCCGAGATCTTCCGTCTGCGCCCTGGGGTCGTCGGAAGAAAATTCAGAACCGAACCACAGCGCTGTATTATCCGCCGTTTTTTCCACCACCCATTTATTCAACACGGGTTTCTCCTCCTCCGGCGACAGGTTTGGATACCAACGGTACCCCCACTCGATCGCCCAAACGTCATACGCGCCGATGCGGTTGATGAGTCCTCTCTCGTCTACACTATCCTCGGGTTGTGCCACGTAATTGAAGCGGGCGTAATCCATGATGGAGGGAGTGTGACCGTGGGTTTCAAGCCAGTGGCGATCGCGTAGCTTCTCCACCGGAACGGTAGAGCTTGCGCCAAAATTATGCGTCAGCCCCAGCGTGTGTCCCACCTCATGCGCTGCCACCGAACGGATCAGCTCACCCATGAGGTCATCATCGAACTGCATCTTCTGCGCGCGCGGATCCGTCATGCCGCACTGGATGACGTACCAGTTTCTCAGGATGGACATGAGGTTGTGGTACCAGTTGATATGGCTCTCCAGTATTTCGCCACTCCTTGGGTCGGTGACTACCGGGCCGGCAGCATTGGCGAAAGACGATGGCTTATAAACGATTGCCGAGTGTCTGGAGTCCTCGAGACTCCAGACGCTTTCCTCACTGTCGGGCGCGGTTCTCGCCTGGATCGCATTTTTAAAACCGGCTTTCTCGAAAGCAACCTGCCAATCCTCAACACCTTTTATCAGATACGGAACCCATTTTTTCGGAGTGGCCGGATCGATGTAATAAACGATCGGCTTCATCGGCTCGACCAGTTCACCCTTCAGGTATCGTTCCACATCCTCCGGCTTGGGCTCGAGGCGCCACCGCTTGATGAAGTTAACCACCTTCACACCTTGCGGATTTGCATCGTAATCGGTATAGCGCTCCGTAAAGTATCCGATCCGTTTGTCGGCGAGCCGTTTACGCATCGGCACTTCCGGAAGCAGGACGATCGAGGTGTTCAGTTCCATCGTAAAGTTCGCCCGCGTGCGCGACTGTGTGTACGTCTTTACCGTATGTATCTCAACGTTGAAAGGATAGGCGTCAATATCCTTGATGTAGCACATATTGCTCTGCAGGCTGCCAACCTGCATCGACTTGCGCGCGGCCGCGTTAAAGAAGAAAATATCGTTGTCGCCATTGATATAGCTCGTCACATCAATCACACTCCCATTTCCATTCGGTGAGTACGCCCCGATCCCAAAAGCGGCAACCAGTGGCTGCAGGTTCGAGCGCACCACCGCGTGGTACATGGCATCGGTCGTGTCACCCGCCTGGTCTTCATAAGTGATCCGCCGGAGAAATATTTTGTGACCCGGCCCCTTCTCAAAACGGATAATCGTACTTCCGATCTGATCGCCCGCGTACCCTGTATATCCGGGCCGGACACCCGCAGCGCCTTGTGCAATTCTTGCCACCACCAGGAGATCGCGCCCCAGGATGCTGTCGGGAATTTCAAAATAATAATTATCCGAAACCTTGTGAACCGAGAACAAACCCTTCCTGCTTACCGAACGGTTTCGCATCAGGTTGTAATACTTCCGCGGCGCGCTGAGCTGTTCATTGCCCGCGGGCACGGAGGCGGGAGTCTCGCGTTTCAGCGAATCGTGCCTGACGGTGTCCTGCAATAAAAACGTAAGCGATTCAAGGCTTTGGGATACTGCTGCCGGAGAGAGAAACAGTATCAGAACAAGAAAGGACAGGATCCTCATTTCAAAAAATTATTTTAAGTGGGTAGAGGGATTTGTAAGCACAGTTAAAAATCCGAACGAGGTTGTTTTTACACAAAGATAACGGATGGGAAAAAAAGTTAGTGCAGGGAAAAAATAGAATCAAAACCTAAAAAGTACACCCCGGCGCGTCCTGCATCGGCATGCGCTACCACTCTCTTTATTCGCGTTGCTCATTTCTCATTCCTTTACCCGCAGGCAAAAAAACGCCGGGCAAAAAATCGAACCGGCTATCACGGCGGCGCCTGAATCCGCCCGGTCGAATGAACAAAGGGTCAACCGGCGGATATGCGTTACCAAAAAGGAAAAGGACCTTACACCACGCTCCGGCGAACGGTTGACACTCTGGGTTGCCTGATGCGCGGAATCCGAGACCGCCTCCGAATAAGCGCCACCGGTTATCGCCAGCCCCGGGCCGTGTCAATAGCCGGCACACATTTTTAAAAAAAACACCCTGCAAAGTCAGCAAACGAAAAATCCTTTCCGCTCTTGCGCGCGGGAACAAAACGGTAACCATAAATCTAACCATTATGAAAGAAGTTTATTACAAAGGCCAGCCTTATCACTTCAAAATCGTTGAAGTGGGGGGCACACGCCATTTCCAACTGTTTGAAAATGGCATATTAAAGCATACTGTTGAGCAAAGTGACCTCGATATCCGGTCGATCGTCAGTTTCATCCTCGATTCATACTACCGCGAGGCTCTGCCAAAGGAAAACACGGCGGTACTCAATCAGGAAGCAACTGTGGAATAAAGTACCCACCAGAATTTAGAAAAGTCCGCGCGACTGGCTGAATTCGAATTTAGCCAGTCTTTTTTTTATCTTTCCGCTCAAAGCAGACTTCTTGCTTTTCCCGGTCCTCCCTCAAATAAAACGTTTTGCATTTGGTGACCCGCCTGGTTCTGATTTGCACGCTCCTCGCATCGGGAGCCAACGCGCAAGAGATCGCGATTACCTTTGACGATGCGCCTACCGCAGACGGCCCTCTGTTCTCGGGCGAGGAACGGACTCAACGCATCATTGAGCAACTTCGCATCCATGAAGTGACCCAGGTTGCCTTTTTTGTGATCACCGGCAACATCAATGCAGCGAAACAGCAACGGTTGATCTCGTACACCAAAGCAGGGCACCTGCTGGCGAATCATTCACACACACACCCAGCCATAGGGCAGGTCGGAGTCGCATCCTTCATCAGGGATGTCGCCACCGCAGACAGCATCCTGGCATCCTATCCCGGATACAACAAATGGTTCCGTTACCCCTTTCTCAATGAAGGCGGAACGGAATTGGCGAGGGATTCGATTCGCGCAGCATTGAAGCGGCTTCATTTGTCCAACGGATATGTAACCATCGATAACTACGACTGGTATCTCAATCACTTGCTGCAGGTGGCGAAAGAAGCGCATCGAAAGATTGATGAGGGGAAGCTCCGGAAGATTTATATTGACCATATTTATTCCAGCATACTATTTTACGATAAGATTGCCCGCACTCATTTGGGCCGTTCTCCAAAGCACGTTCTTCTGCTGCACGAAAACGACCTCTCCGCTCTTTTCGTCGGAGACCTTATTCAACATCTCCGGCAAAACGGATGGAAGATCATTTCCCCGCGCGAGTCATACGACGATCCGATCGCGCAGATCGTCCCCGACGTCTTATTCAATGGCCAGGGTCGTGTGGCGGCCATCGCCCGTCGGCGCGGCGTTCCGGCGCGTGACCTTGTTCAGCCCTCCGAGGACGAGGAATACCTCGAAAGACTTGTTGCAAGGGAAAAAGTCTTTGACTGACCGCGCCGCCCCGGCTACCATCTTTTCAACATTCCCTGAAATGTGGCATTGGAATTTTAGCCTTCGTCGTCTGAAAACGAATGCTAATAACATGAATGTAAAAGGAACCATCGGAGGCCTGGCCGGAGCCTGCGCACTGACTTTATTGAACGAGGGCGCAAAAAAGCTCGACAAAGACGCACCTAAAATGGATCTGCTTGGAATGAATGCTGTCGCCCGGCTTACCAAAGGCAACAACATTCTCACGCAGGCGGCCGATAGAATCTTTCCAGTCGCCCTCGCAGGAAATCTGGTGAGCAATTCGCTCTATTTCAGCATGGCTGAAAGCGATGACAACAAAAGCACGCTTATCCGCGGAACTCTGCTGGGGCTGGCTGCCGGCGCCGGCGCGGTCTTCCTGCCCAAGCTGCTCGGTCTCAACGAGCAGCCTACAGCAGGCAGTCTGAAAACAAAAGCGCTGACCATCGCATGGTACCTGGTCAGCGGAATTGTAGCGGCAGCTGCCATTAACGCCCTTGAGAAAAACAGCCGGGTGAAGCCACATGCCAGTTAGGCCATGCTCGTCAAAACGGCCGCCTTGATCCTCTCCCTACTGGGCTTTACCAGCCTTGTGATGATTGTGTTGGGTATATTCGGAGGTCAGATAGCAGGGATCGCATGGTGGGCCCTCGCCATTCCGGGTTTGATCTGTTTTTCTGCAGGGACCACGCTTCTGAAATGGCGGGATCGAGGGTAACGCCGGTCAGCAAACTCTCCGGATACCCCGGCAATGTCATTCCAGCTTCCACAACCTGTATCCCAACCATAGCTGCAATACCCTGTTCTGGTATTTGATCTGGTCTTTTCCCGTTCCCGCCATCAATGGCTCCGGATCTCTGACGCTGAACAGACCGGCGCAGTACCTGATGCCGAACAGCCAATTGCCCGCATCGAATCTTAAGCCCCCGTCAAGCGACAGATCAAATTTATTGTTATAGGTACCGCTCACACTGCCATACTTCGAACCCGTTGCAAAAAGGTAGGCCGGCTCCGGTCCCAGCTCTCCGAAAATGTGGTCCGCGAGCCGATAATACATCATCAGGGGAAGAGAAATGTAGCGAAGGTGAATGTCGCTGCTCCCTTTAACGCCTTTGTCGGAATATAAAAGCTCGGCAGACATTCCCATCCTCTCGTTAACCATACCGGTTACATATGCGCCTGCGTGCAATCCAAGCTTAAGATTGAGCCCGGACTCCATATCCGGATTGACGTAGTTGGTCATCACCACATCCGAGATGTTCAGGCCGCCTTTAATACCATATCCGGTCTGCGCAAAGGCGGCAGAAGTCAGGAACGACAGAAAAAGAATGCGGAGCCTGGTCATACCTTATGCCACGCAAGGTAAAAAAGTTTTGCCATGAAATGTTCCCAGTCAGTGTGCCCGCATTGTTGCGCCGGCGCCTTTGCCCGCACAAAAAAAAAGCCCGGTATATTCCGGGCCGGTCTGAAGACCTGAATGCAAAACTAACTGATAACTTCTTGCTGTACGTTCAATGGCGTCTCCGGGCTGACGGGATACTTCTTCATAATAGCCTTTACCGCTTTGGCAATTTGCTTTTTCAAAACTGAAACGTCGTCGACGTTTCCACTGACACTGCCACGCCACACAAGGTCGTCCGACCTCCGGTCAATGACATCGAGAACCAACGTCCCTTCCGTATACTCCTTGGTGTTCCGGGGGCTCATCCACGGGTAAGGATAATATCCCCATCCCCATCTGAAAGCATACGGATAAATCCCGTACGGAAAATAGCGATAGCCATAGGGGTCTCCACCATATGTTTGCTCTTTCTTTTCCGTGTGCGTTTTAAAGCGAACGATGAAATCAGGGTTCTTTTCATTTTTAACGATACCACGTTTCGCAAACTCATTTTCCACGGCGTGGCGAATCCTGTTGTCGATGAGCTCACTTCGGTAAACAGGATTTGAAACGTCGGCTTCCGGCTTACCCCACGCATAGGTTTTGTACTGGGAAAAATCGGCCGTTTGGTCAAAATCCGTCACGGCACATCCGGCCAATATCAGGACCGGGAGTGCCAGCAATATATTCAGCATTTTTACGTTCATCTTTACTTCAGGTTTTAATTTTTATAAGTAACGATTGCGAATCTGCTGATCGTTCGCATGGCGTGGAAAAAAAATCGGCCGGAACTTCCGGCCGAAAAAAAATGTTTTCATCTGCGATCGCCTGGTCACCCCTTCGCCTTTTTTCCTCCCGACTTCTTTCCGTTTTTTTTCCCGCCATTAGAGATTGGTGTCTTGTTCTTTTTTGAGGAAAGATTCTGATCGGATAAAGCGTTATTCTCCCTTCGGTTATTGTTGTTGATCTGACTTGACCGCGTGGTAGCCGGAGCGGTGACCCGTTGCCGGCCTTTGTCCATCTCAGCGTTCACATCCGCCGGTTGTCTGTCGTTCAGCCTCAGATTGTCAACGGGCGACCCCGCCATGTTCATGTGCGCGCGCTGAACATTGTTGGTTCCATCGCGTTCTGTTCCATTCTTTCCGGAAAGCAAGGCGGGCGATCCGGACCCACTGGACGTTTCCTGTATTAGCCCTCCGGCGTTCGTCGTGTTTCCGGACCTTGCCGCTTTGTCCGCGCTGTTCTCCGCGCCGGCACCCGTCATGTCGCTGCCCTGCTGTATGTTCTTTGTCGCGCTGGAATCCGGCGAGGATCCGGTACTCTGGCCCGTCGACTGTGCAGGCCTGGCCGCTGGCTCCTGATCCTGCGCAGATGCAGCGATGAAAGACAATACGGCTATAAAAATTGCAACCCACTTCACTTGTTCCATAGTTTTTTCCGGACGATCCTAAAACATGATGCCGGCCCGTCACACATAAAGGGTCAAGTACCGATGTTGCTCAAGCAAGACGCCGGCAAGAGAAACTCGAGCAGTCCGTCGCGGATTTCAATTGTGATCTTTGCCGGCTTCGCGAGTTTGTAATATTCATCGTCGACATGAACATGCCTGCCATTCCATACGATCTCGAGCGTTTCTCCCTTCACCAGGGGAAAATCGAACTGGGTTTCCTCGCCATCGATTTTTCTTCTCACATACTCGGCAAGGGCCGAGCGCTGGTTCTCTTCGACGAGCACAACGTCAAAGACCGCATCGCCCGGGTCGGCAGCCGGCGCAAGGGTGAGATTCGGCCCTATCGACCGTGTATTCATTACCTCTATGAGAAGGAATTCGCCGGAATGATCCCGTCCATCGATCAGGAGCTTGCATTTCTTGACAGGGGCGGTCACCACCAAATAGTGGAGAAGTTCCAGGGCGGCCTGCATTCTCATTTTCGAATCCTCGATGTCATTCTTTTTCTGCCTTTTCATCTCGTGCATCAGGCGGGGAAACAACCCATATCCAAAGCTTTCCAGGAAGAAGGAAGACTCGGACAATCCGTCGATGCGGCCGACATCAAATTTCTTTACTTTGCCCGTGTGCCAGCCGCGGATCATCTCGGCGCGCGTGCCGTGTAGCCCAAGCGTTTTTGCGATGTTGTTTGCCGTCCCGAGGGGCAGCAGGCCGATCGGAAGTTTCTTATCCAGGACGGTCCTGGACAACAGCTCGCCGGCAATCTTCCTCACCGTGCCATCACCGCCGGCGAGCACCAGGAAGTCGGCGTCCGCCGCTTCGATGGCATCCCAGCGAAGCGGTTTTGTGGATGAATAACTACATTTAAATCCCGCCGCTCTCAGCGTCCTTAACAGCTCGGCTCGGGAGGTATCGCCCTCGCCCGCCCCGGGATTGTGCAGCACCATCGCTTTTTTTATCTGCATTGACTCTTTTTTCAACATGTGTTTCGTTGGTCGCCGGCGATTTTAAATCCACGTGCATGTATTTTGTATGTCATGCCGCTGATAGGAAGCAAACCCTTCAGTGGTTAATGAATTTATATACCAGCATTTTTTACGTGGAACTTAAAAACCACCACCGATGAGAATTCTCGTAACCAATGACGACGGCATCTACAGCCCCGGGTTGGCAGCCCTGGCCAAAGCGGCCACGCGTTTCGGGGAGGTGCGCGTCGTGGCGCCCGACGTGGAGCAATCCTCCATGGGCCATGCCATCACGTCCAGCCGCCCATTGTTCTATAAAAAGTCGCCCATCAACTTTGAGGGCATCGAAGCGTACCGTGTGAATGGCACTCCTGCCGACTGCGTGGCGCTGGGAACCCACCTCTGGCAAACAACCGACGTTGTCTTGTCGGGCATCAACATGGGCCTGAACCTCGGGAATTCCATGTGGCATAGCGGCACCCTTGCCGCAGCGAAGCAGGCGGTACTGCTGGGAATCAAAGGCATCGCCCTGAGTACCCCTGCCGGTAAATCAGAGCCTGACTTTGTCAGCCTCGACCCTTGGGTCGAAAAAGTCCTGACGATGCTACTGGAAAAAACCGAGTTGACGCTTTTAAATGTCAATTTCCCACGCGAGCCCCAGGGCATCCGTTGGACCCGACAGTCCGTCCGGCTATATGACGGCAAAGTCGTGCCCGGTCAGGATCCGATGGGCCGAAAACACTATTGGTTCACCGTCGCGCCCCTCGAACCTGCCGAGGAAGGCACCGACCGGTGGGCTGTCGAAAACGGATACGCTTCCATCACCCCCTTGCGACTCGACCTTACAAACGAAGCCGAGCTCGTTAAAGCCATGCAGAAAAATCCTGTCGCCATTTGACATACTCTGAAAAAGCGTCGTAACTTGAACGCAAGTAAAAATTTAATTACTAATCCAATCGCCATGAAAAGAAAAGCAACCGCGGTCTGGAAAGGCTCCGGCAAAGAAGGAAAGGGACAACTGAGCACACAAAGTCCCGTCATAAAGTCCGCTCAATATTCCTACAGCTCGCGCTTCGAACAGGGAACCGGTACCAACCCGGAAGAACTTGTCGCGGCAGCCCACGCAGGATGCTTCGCCATGAAATTGAGTTTCGTGCTGGGAGCGGCCGGATTTACCCCTGATGAGCTCAACGTCGAATGTACCATCACCCTGGGTGAAGGTGTCATTACCGAGTCGCACCTTGCATTAAAAGGAAAGGTTCCCAACATAACAAAAGAGAAATTCCAGGCTGCCGCCGAGGAGGCGCGAAAAACTTGCCCGATCTCCAAATCACTGAACACAAATATCACTTTAGAAGCTGCCCTTGTCTGAACGCGTTGTGAGCGGCTCCGCCGTCGGATTTCCCGTCGGGACCGTGGAACCGTTTCCACAAGGCTTAACAGAATTAATCCCATTCTCGGGGAGCGCAGCGCGATTTTTTTTAACGCGGGTAATCGTTTACAAGATTTTGGCGGAACTTTATTGCGTGTCCACGGCCACACGCCATAAAGCCAGGGAAGTTGTTCACAAAAGATGCGTCAGCGCCCTTCACGGCACGCGTTTTTAGTAATAGGTCTTGCAGATTTTTGGAACGTATATTCAAACATTACATTCCATATCACCGACGCTTACCTATACTATGAAAGTATTGATGTTTGGGTGGGAATTCCCGCCGCACATTTCAGGAGGATTAGGGACAGCTTGTGCAGGCCTGACCTGCGCCCTTGAAAAGGAAAAGGTCAAAATCCTTTTTGTTATTCCAAAACTGCGCGGCGACGAAAAAGCCGAACATACCACCTTCATTAACGCCAGCTCCGTTGCCATCCGCCGTAACAAGCCAATACCGTCAGCGATGCCATCCATCGCTTCTGCAACAGACAATCCTCGCAGTGGGAAATTTCTCACGTACTCCAGGGGAAGCCAAACAGTCTTTGAGGTGCCCGCTTATCTTTCCGCCTATTCCCATGCTTCCAGAGGCCGTTTTGGGCTGGAGCGGTGGAATTACTCCTTTACCAGGACGGACGAACGCTCGATTCCGGCAAGCCTGAGGCGACTCAGAACGTTCGATGAGGAGTTCAATGCCGGGCGGGTGCGGCAGGCCGAAGTCATGGAGCCATATCCATTTTCCGGGTCATACGACAATGTGATGGAAGAAGTCGAACATTACGCCCGCGCAGGCAGCGAGATTGCGCGCCAGTATTCTTTCGACCTTATTCACGCCCATGACTGGATGACTTATCCGGCTGCAATGGCAGCTAAAAAGATCAGCGGCAAGCCACTCGTTGTCCATGTTCACGCCACCGAGGTCGACCGCACCGGCTCGCACGGAAACCCCGACATCTTCGCAATCGAAAAGAAAGGGATGGAGTTGGCCGACAAGGTCGTCACCGTAA
>DASVOT010000579.1:0-3092 GCA_036383235.1 Chryseosolibacter sp. | reverse complement strand
AGAACACGCTCACCTATGACAACCATGCGAGTGAAGACCACAGCATCAAGGTCCTTCTTGGCCAGGGGGCGCAGCAATACCGGTTCTATAAGATGGAGGCGACTGCCGAGAACGTTCCTAACACCAGCGAGGCGGATCATTACCTCACGTTGGGCGATCCGGGGACCCGCTTTGCAACAGACGAAGGCAGCCTGAGCACCGTCGTCTCTTACTTTGCGCGCGTCAATTATTCTTTCCAGGACCGCTACCTCCTAACGGCCTCGCTACGCGCAGACGGATCGTCTAAATTCGGTAAGGACGATCGCTGGGGGTATTTCCCTTCCGTGGGGCTGGGCTGGGTCATCAGCGAAGAAGGCTTTATGCAGAACCAGGACCTTTTCGACAACCTGAAGCTCCGCGCAAGCTGGGGAAAAATCGGAAACAGCTCCGTGCAATCCAACACCTCTGTGTTAAGGGTTACGCAGACCCCGGCTTTTACCTATGTAGGCGGGAATGGCGCGACACTGCCGGGAGCAAGCATCAACACAATCACTCCGCCCACGACGGTATGGGAAGCCGGAGTCGGAACGGACGTGGGACTTGAGGCCAACTTTTTGGACTACAGGCTTTATGCCGAAGTCGACTATTATATAAAAGAAACCCAGAATGCGATATTTGGAATCCCGATTCTCGGATCGCTGGGAACAAGCGGAAGCACGATCATCGGAAATCAGGCCACCTTCAGAAACTCCGGCGTTGAGTTTCTGCTCACCTGGCAGGATCAGCCCGGCAATGATTTTTCTTATTCGGTAAGCGCAAATCTCGCCGTCAATAAAAACGAGGTGTACGAGGTTTCCAGCGGGGCAAACCCGATCGATCAGGCGGTGGGTACCACGGGCGGAGCGATCAACACGCGCACGATTGTCGGCGAGCCGATCGGCCAGTTTTATGGATATAAGGTGGCGGGCATTTTTCAGAGCCAGGAAGATATCGACAGCTATACCTCCAGCGACGGACAGGTCATTCAGCCTAATGCCGTGCCCGGCGATTTCAAATACGCGGACCTCAATGACGATGGCATCATCGACGGCAAAGACAACACATTTCTGGGAAACCCCAATCCGAAATACCTCTTCGGACTGAACACGAACTGGAAGTTCAAAGCCTTTGACGTGGTCCTCGATTTTCAGGGTGTTGCCGGTGTCGATGTATACAATGCCAATCTGGGCATGCGCTTCGGCACTGAAAACTTTACCCGCGATTTTTACGAGCACCGGTGGCATGGCGAGGGAACTTCCAATGAGTATCCATCTGCCAACATTGGAGGAGGACAGAACTACCGCTCCAACTCGTTCTATGTGGAAAAGGGAGATTACTTCAGAGTCCGGAACATTCAACTGGGCTTCACCCTTCCATCTTCGGTCACCGATCGCTGGAAGATTGGCTCTCTCCGGATCTATGCCAACGCTCAAAATGCCCTGAACTTCTTCTCCTACCGCGGCATGTCGCCTGAAGTCGGCGGGTCGCCCACCAGGGCCGGGGTTGATATCGACGTATATCCCATGTTTGCTACCTACAACCTCGGTGTAAATGTCACTTTCTAGAATCGACTTTAATCCAACTGATTATGAAAATATTTTCCAAACATTTCTTTGACATGAGAATTGTCATCATCGTTCTCACGGCCCTTCTCGTGACAACCGGGTGCAACGAAAATTTCCTGGACGTTCCTCCGCAGGGCGAGCAACCAAATGAGAAGTTCTGGGTGTCTGCCGACGATGCTGCAAAGGCGGTCAACGCCATGTATGCGAATCTGCGCGGGTGGCCGCAGGTCGCCTTCGCGGCCATCGCCGTGGAGAGCCTCGGCTCGGACGATGCGGAAAAAGGCAGCTCGCCTTCGGATGCCACCTTCCTCAATAATTTTGACAATTACACGGCCACATCAACGGAAGGCCAGATCTTCGATTTCTGGACGGGCCAGTATCAATCCATCAACCTTGCCAACCAGGTGCTGGATCATGTGCCCGACATTTCCATGGATGAAACGCTGAAGGCCCGGTACCTGGCGGAGGCGAAGTTCATCCGCGCGTATGCGTACTTCCGGCTCGTTCGCGCATTTGGAGGAGTTCCACTCAGGTTGCATGTGCCGAAAGACGCCTCCGAATATAACTTGCCCAGAGCCTCCAAAGAAGAGGTGTACGCGGCGATCGAAACGGATCTCAAGGAGGCCGCCGACGTACTACCCGTTTCCTACACGGGTGTGGATGTTGGACGTGCGACAAAAGGCGCCGCCCTCGCGTTACATGCAAAGGTGGCGATGTATCAGAGCAAGTGGCAGGACGTCCTCGATCTGACCAACCAGGTGATGGATCTCGGGTACTCGCTCTTCCCCGATTTTCAGGAACTGTTCAGGGTTGAAAATGAGAATAGCTCCGAATCGGTTTTTGAAATTCAGGCTGCGATTATCCCCGGAAATCCGGACGCGTCAAACTCGCAGTATTCGCAGGTACAGGGTGTGAGAGGATCGGTTGGGGGCGGCTGGGGATTTAACGTGCCGACGCCAGACCTCGTGGCGGCTTTCGAAGCGGGTGACCCCAGAAAAGATGCCACTATTATTTTCCGGGGCGAGATCACGCCGCAAGGAGACGCCATTCCCGCGTCGGGTGATAATCCTATGTACAATGAAAAATCGTACGTGCCATTCAGCCAGTATGTGTCGGGGTATCCGGAAGGTGCCCAGCAGAATATACGCGTCATCCGTTACGCAGATGTGTTGCTCATGAACGCAGAGGCTAACAATGAACTTGGAAATACCGAAGCTGCGCTTGCCTCGCTTGAAATGGTGCGCGCGCGGGCCAGGGGCGGCGACAATAGCGTTTTGCCGGAAATCACAACTACGGATCAGAACGAACTGCGACAGGCGATCTGGCATGAGCGCAGAGTGGAGCTGGCGATGGAATTTGACCGCTACTTTGATGTCATCCGACAGGGCAGAGGGGAAGAGGTATTCGGACCTCTCGGTTGGAAAACACAAAATGAAGTGTGGCCGATCCCGCAGACCGAACTCGACCTCAGCGCAGGCGTGCTCACCCAAAATCCCGGATACTAAGTCA
>DASVOT010000578.1:0-4014 GCA_036383235.1 Chryseosolibacter sp. | reverse complement strand
ACCTGGAACCGCGAGTAAGGGGCGTACGCATGGTTGGCAGCGTCCTTTGCTTTATGTGCCAGGTACTTCGATTCCAGGTCGAGGTCTTCAAGCTGGTCGACAATGAGGAAGGATTCCATACACAGATATCTTCGGTGAATTGTAAGTTAAGTATTTTAGGCGGAATTCTCCTGGGGATTTGCGTTACTTTGCACTATGAAGCGCATATTGGTATTGGGTGCCGGACGGTCATCCTCAGTGCTGATCGCGTATCTGCTCGACCACTCGGGCAGCAACGAATGGCACACAACGGTGGGAGATGTGTCGTTTGAAGCCGCCAGAGAAAAGATCGGGTCGTCAGCGCATGGCGAGGCGCTGCGCTTTGACATCCGCGAATCTGACGAGAGCAGGAAGACCATCGCGTCGGCCGATATCGTAATCTCGCTCCTGCCTGCGAATTTCCACCCCGCGGTTGCGTTGCACTGCCTGGAGACCGGTAAACATTTTCTTACCGCCAGCTACGTGTCGCCAGAGCTCAAAGCCATGGATCAGGAGGTTCGGAAGAAAGGGCTTCTCTTCCTGAATGAATGCGGACTCGATCCCGGCATCGACCACCTCAGCGCCATGCAGATGATCGATGGAATCAGAAGCCGGGGCGGCGAGATCTCGTCTTTTGAATCCTTCACGGGCGGGTTGATCGCTCCGGATACTGACCCGGAGAATCCGTGGAGATATAAGTTCACCTGGAATCCGCGCAACGTCGTGCTGGCCGGCCAAAGCACGGCCCGGTACCTGAGTGAAGGACAACATAAATACATTCCCTATCAGCAGCTTTTCAGGAGGATCACGCCGATCCGGATCCCGGGACTTGGAAATTACGAGGGATACGTGAACCGCGACTCGCTCCAGTATATCGAAACATACGGGCTACACGGCATTGCGAGCATGTTACGGGGAACGCTGCGCCATCCGGGATTTTGCGCGGCGTGGGATATACTCGTTCAACTCGGCTGCTGCGACGACACCTATCAGATGGAAGGAGTATCCCGGATGACGCATGCGCGGTTTATTGATTCGTTCCTCCCTCCCATGCCCGGATACAACCTGGTGGAAGAGAAGCTTTGTCTGCATTTCGGCCTTGATAAGAACAGCGTGCAATTGGCGATGCTCAAATGGTCGGGCTTTTTTGAAGAAACTCCCATTGGCGTTCAGTCAGGTTCGCCGGCCCGCATCCTCGAGCACATCCTTGCCAGGAAATGGTCCCTTAATGAAGGAGACAGGGACCAGGTCGTGATGTGGCATCGGCTCGCGTACTGGCTCAACGGCGCAAAAAAGGAAGTCCAGGCTTCCCTTGTCGCCACCGGTACAGACCGGGTAAACACCGCGATGGCGAGAACCGTTGGGTTGCCGCTCGGCATTGCCACCCGATTGATCGCATCAGATAAAATCCAGACACGCGGTGTGGTGGTCCCCACAGGAGAAGAATTCTACCGCCCGATCTTACTCGAGCTGGCTGGCTATGGGATTGCCCTGAATGAATGGGAAGTGCGTTGACACATCCCGGAAATGTCCGGGCCGCGTTGTTTTGAGCTGAATGCGCGTATTCATTACATCTGGTACATCTTTTGCGTGACATTCATTAACTTCGATCAGGAAGACATCATTTACCAACTTATACCTTATGAGAACCATACTTCGCATGCTTGCAGTTTGCATGGTTACCGCGGCGTTGACAACACACGCCCAACCCAAAACTGCTCCCTCGTGGTCGGCTAAGTTCAAGACGCCGGTTAACTGGCAGCGTGTTCATTCCCTCGGTTACCTCATCATCAGTACCGGTGACGGTTTGTACGGGGTCGATCCGAACGATGGCAAGATCATTTGGGAAAATAAGAGCTTCCCCGCGTTGAATCCTGACTATTATCAGGAAGTCGACGGTACCGAGTTCGCCACCGTGGCCTATCAGACGGAGAAAAGCGCCACGATACCCATGCAGGCAATCATCAACGTGCAGAGCGGCAAAGTTCTCTTCGATTCACAAAAGGAACAGATCGGCGTGCTGAGCCGGCACGTGCTGCCCGCATCGGGGAGGTTGCTGGTTATCGGCGTAAAGCCGAAAACCCTTTCGGCTTCGTTATTCATGTATGACATTGTCAGCGGCCAGCAATTATGGACCAACGATGAAATGTTTAAGGCGGAGGGCGGCGGAGGAAAAGGATTTCTCGGAAAGCTGCAGGCAATGGGTCAGCAGTTGGGCAACCTTCAGTCGCTGACGAGCGAGCCCCTTGAAATGGATGACCAGACGATCATCATCACACACCCGAACTATGTCATCCGCATCAACAGCGCGGATGGAAAAGTGATCTGGAAGAACAGCATTCAGCCGTCGGTGCGCGCGCAGTTGCATTTCTCTCCCTACAGGAAAGGCGTGGTCTATGTTGGAACCGACGTGGAATCGGACACCGGGTCCGGATTTTCATCTTCTTCCTCGGGCCAGGGACAGCCGCAGAAATTTTATACGAATTTATATTATGCCTTCGACCTGCAAAGCGGAAAACCTTTGTGGAAGGAACCGGCGAAAGAAAACGACAAGTTGAACCGGATGATCCTCGATGAGCGGGGCATCATTATTTGTCCGCTCTCCTCGCAGAAACCGACCATCAACCTGGTGGATTACGAAACAGGGAAGACGATGTGGGGCAATAAGGGCAAGGGCATCAAGGCGCAGGGCAGTGTCGTCAGCTATATTCCCACCGAAAAAGGATTGCTGATCACCACGGCATTCGACAACGCATGGAACAACAAGGCCGAAGAATTTTATCTGAACATGCTCGATCCGAAGACGGGCACGCTCAGGTATGAGAAATCCATCAAGCTGAAGGGCGACCTCGTGCGCTCCGAGCTTGTGCCAAAGGGGCTGCTGTTCATCACTACCAAGGAGGTGAACATCCTGGATCCTGCTTCGGGCTCGCTCGTTTGGGAGAATTCAATCGAGGCTGGCAACAGCCTCAACAGCGACAAGGTAAGACCTTTCCCTACCGGCGAGGGCAAGGACGGAAGGATCTTTGTGTATTCCCCTAAGGAAAAGGGCGTGTTTCAGATCGACAAGCAGGCAGGGACCTTCAAGAAGATCACGGCCGCGAAAATCGAGTTTGAAGGGAAAGAGATGCCCAACGCGATCGACGTTGTGAAAGATGGCCTTGTGCTTTCCTCCGAACAGAATGTGATGAAGATAGGCTTCGACGGGCTGGTTAAATTTTTCAAATATTATCCGGCGCCCCGCCAGCCCGCCCTCATGAGGGCGTTGCTTGCGGCACAGGCTGTGCGGGCGGCCTACATCGGGGCCGCGGCCTCCGCCTACTCCGCCGCCTTTGCCGGCGCCGCAGCCCAAAGCAAGGATCCCGGGGGAAAAGCGTTGGGCCAGGAACTTTCCAGGGGGTTTGGCGAGCTGGGGCAGGCTGGTTTTGCCTACTCCGCCCAGGCGATGAAAGCCTTTAACGCGCGCTTCAAAGCCTCCATGAACACACCGGGTTTTGTCATGATGATGACCGAGCAGCAAAAGAAAGGGAACCAGCTCGTGCAGGTAAGCAAAGACAACGGGGAGGTTGCCAGCGCCATCGACATCAAAAATGACCGCGAACCCGAATACGACGTAGACCAGATCTATAACTACATCTATTACAGGCCCAACGGTTCAGAGATCGTCTGCTACAAGCTCTGACGGTTTTTACATTCGGTGGTGAGTATTCAGTGTCTGAATGCTGACCACCGATTGTTATGGACTACCGACTACCGATTTACCGATGCATGCGGGCCCCACACCTGATCCCGGATACGGATTTGCGATCGCTGTCGAACCTCCTGGAGCACTCTAACCGTCCACATCTTCAGATCAATTGCCACGGTGCGCGAGCACGGTGCGCAGGCAGGCTTTAGCCCGTGGCAATTCAAATATGCGAAGCAGACCTGCCCAAACCCAACTTCCGGGGAGTTTTTCACTTCGCGGAAGTTGACCAGCGCCCTTAACGTCAGGTG
>DASVOT010000577.1:0-5401 GCA_036383235.1 Chryseosolibacter sp. | reverse complement strand
ATGGCAGACCGGTACTCATCGTTGGCGCCGGCCCCGCCGGCCTGTTTGCCGGACTAAGGCTCATCGAGCTGGGTTACAAGCCGATCATTCTTGAGAGGGGTAAAGACGTGCAATCGCGACGTCGCGATCTTGCTGCCATCAACAAGGATCACGTCGTAAACCCGGATTCAAACTACTGTTTTGGCGAAGGAGGCGCAGGCACGTACTCCGACGGCAAACTTTATACACGTTCGACCAAGCGCGGCGACATAAAAAAGGTTCTTGAAACCCTCGTGGCCCACGGCGCAAGCGAGGATATCCTGTTCGATGCCCATCCGCACATTGGCACCAACAAGCTTCCGAAACTGGTGATGGCACTCAGGGAAACCATTCTTCAGTACGGTGGAGAAATACGTTTCAATACCAAAGTAGTGGACCTCGTCATCGATGGCGACGTGGTGAAGGGCGTCGTGACGGCCCCGGGCGACCGCGTTGCCGGCGACGCGCTAATCCTTGCCACGGGACATTCGGCGCGCGACATTTTCTACATGCTGGATAGAAAGAAGGTCCTTATGGAAGCGAAGGCGTTTGCGCTTGGCCTGAGGGTTGAACACCAGCAGAATCTTATCGACCGCATTCAATACCACTGCTCCGCTGACCGGGGGCCGTATCTCCCCGCGTCTTCGTATGCGCTGGTAAACCAGGCGCTTGTCGGCAGCGAGGTGCGGGGTGTCTTTTCATTCTGTATGTGCCCCGGAGGGTTTATCGTTCCGGCAGCGACGGCGCCGGGAGAGGTCGTTGTGAACGGGATGAGTCCGTCGCGAAGGGATTCTCTTTTTGCCAATTCCGGAATTGTGGTGGCGGTCGACAAAAAGGATTTCGGCCGGCGCGAACATGGAGCCCTGGCAGGGCTCTTCTTCCAGTCGGCGATCGAACGGCTTGCCTGTGTGATGGCAGGTGGCAGGCAGACAGCACCCGCCCAAAGGCTGGTGGATTTCGTGGAGGGGAAGGTTTCGCAGCAGTTGCTGCCAACATCATACCAGCCAGGCCTCGCCTCTGTTGATATGAGGGAGCTGCTCCCTGATTTCATTTACCAGGCTCTGCGAATCTCCTTCCGGGAGTTTGGAAAAAAAATGAAAGGGTACTATACCAATGAGGCGCAGCTGGTGGGCGTCGAAAGCCGCACCTCGTCGCCTGTGAAGATTCCGCGGGATAAAGAGACACTGGAGCATCCGCAGCTAAAGAGGTTGTTTCCCTGCGGGGAGGGCGCGGGATATGCAGGGGGTATCGTGTCGGCTGCCATGGATGGCCAGGCGTGCGCCGTGGCCGCGGTACATCAGCTGGCAAAAGGCTAGCTGAACGGCGCAGCCGCGCGTTCAAAAGAATCGACGCCCCTCGCGCATCGGAGAATCAATTTTCTTTTGCTACATTTAGTTCTGTCAGCGAAAACCCGGGTGAAATTCCTTTCCATCATATTACCATTGCTGTGGGCGTTCTCGTGCGCCGATGCGCAAAAACCGAATATTCTCTGGATAACGATCGAAGACACCTCGCCTCAGTTCATTGGGTGCTACGGCAACAAGCAAGCCGGCACGCCCTATATCGATGGGTTGGCCAGGGAGGGTGTGCGGTTTACCAACGCTTTTTCAACGGGCACGGTATGCGCACCAAGCCGGAATTGCATCATCACGGGCGTGCGCGTGTACGAGCTGGGAACGGGAAATCACAGGAGCCAGTATCCCATTCCCCGGTACGTCAAGGGTTTTCCTTACTACCTCCGGCAGGAAGGGTATTACGTGACGAACAACAATAAAACCGATTACAACCTTGCAGGGGAGAAAGCATTCATCGCGGAAACATGGAACGAGCGGTCCAAGGGGGCCGGATGGTGGAACCGTAGACCCGGCCAACCTTTTTTTGCCGTGTTCAATTTTGAGGATTCTCATCAGTCGCGCACCATGACCGAGCCCTATGAATGGTACCAGGAGCATGTGCTGGGCGAATTGCCTGAAGACGATCGCATTTCCGAAAACGATTTTGAAATGCCGCCTTTTTACAGGGACAGCCCGGAAATGCGCAGGCAGTTTGCCAGGGTTTATAACAGCATAAAATTAACGGATAACAAGGTCGGGGCGCTGCTTGACCGCCTGCGGAAAGACCATTTGATGGACAGTACCATCATTTTCTTTTACGGCGATCATGGCGAAGGAATCCCGCGGGGAAAAACAAACGGCATCGATTTGGGTTATCGCGTGCCGTTTGTCATCTGGTTTCCGGAAATGTACAGGCATTTATCCCCCTGGGGTACCGGCGTCGTGAGCGATGAGCTCATCAGCTTTGAAGACCTCGCGCCCACCCTGATCAGCCTGGCCGGTGGGAGGGTGCCTGCCCAAATGAAAGGCCGTGTTCTCATGGGCCCGAACCGCACGGCGCCGGCGAACAAGCTGTTCCTGTCCACCGATCGATCCGACAACGGCATCGATGTGGTGCGGTGCGTTACCACCGGAAAGTATTTCTATTCCCGGAATTTCATGCCCTTCATGCCGGAAGCGCGGTATATCCGTTACATGGAGATCTCCGAGATCAAGCAGATCATGCGGAAGGATCTCGCCGCTAACCGACTAAACGCTTTACAGAAAAGTCTCTTTGACCCGAGGCCCGCGGAATCATTATATGACACGGAGCAGGATCCCTGGCAGACGCGGAACCTGGTGGATGACCCGTCCATGCAGCCGTTGCTGCAGGAGATGCGCGTTTCTCTCAAAGAAAATATTCTGGCATCGAGGGACATCATGCTGTTGCCCGAATATGAGATCGGTCTGATATCCGCACAGACCACGCCCTATGAGTTCCGGATCGACAATCAGAAATATCCCGTTCAGGAAATCTATTCCGCTGCTTCTCTCGCCGGACTTCGCGGCCATGACATCGCGCTGCAGCAGGTTAAGTTATTGAAAGATCCCAATAAGATCGTCCGATATTGGGCCGTCACCGGGCTCAGGTCTCAAAGCGAAAAAGACATCCGGCCCTTTCGCGACGCGCTTAGGCTTGAGTTGACAGATCCTTATCCGCCCGTTGCGATCACCGCTTCGGCGATTTTATACAACTCCTTCAACGACAACAACGCCGAAGAAAACCTGAAGAAATACAGCAGGGATACCAACCTGCACCTGGCATTGATGACGATCAATTTCCTGCTCTATGTGAACAACCCAAAGCCCTTTATTCCCACCATTCAGGAATTAAATAAAGATACGGACCTTGTTTATGACCTTGCCGCCGCGGTGAAGGATTTCCTGGGCAAGTCAGGGTACCTTCCGAATAATTGGGAGAACAGATAACGGGCATCGGCTCGCGATTCGAGAGGAACCGTCGCCTGCAGCCGATTGTGCAGTTCGGCATTTGAAATCTTTTGTCTTTTAGTTAGTATTGTCAAGGATGTAATCCGTTCGGAATTCTTATATATGATAACTTTTTTTATTTCCATCGCCGCATTGTTGCTGGGTTATTTCGTTTACTCCCGGGTTGTGGAGAGGATTTTTGTGATCGATCCGGCGAGGAAGACCCCGGCCACGACGATGGCCGATGGGGTAGATTTTGTTGCCATGCCGGGATGGAGGATCTTCCTTATCCAGTTTCTGAATATCGCCGGCCTTGGCCCGATCTTCGGAGCGGTGGCAGGCGCGATGTGGGGACCGGTGGCATTCGTCTGGATCGTGCTCGGTTCCATTTTTGCCGGAGCGGTGCATGATTATTTTTCCGGGATGCTGTCTGTCAAGCACCGGGGAAAGAGCATTTCGGAAATTTCGGGACTTTACCTCGGGCCGGGAGTCAAACAATTCATGCGGGCGTTTACCGTGATCCTGATGGTCATGGTCGGCGCTGTTTTTATTATGGGGCCAGCGAGGATTTTGGATGATATGACCGGGAATGCGGCCGGCCTCACGGTATGGGTATGGGCAATTTTTGTTTATTATGTCGCGGCCACCTTGTTGCCCATTGACAAGCTGATCGGAAGGCTGTATCCTGTTTTTGGATTCGCTTTGCTCTTCATGGCCGTGGGCATCAGCGCGTTGATGGTAGTGAAAGGCCTTCCGGTCCCGGAGCTTACTTTTGCAAGCCTGGCGAATCAGCACGCCGACCCTGGAAGCTTCCCCGTTTTTCCAATGGTGTTCATCACGATTGCCTGTGGTGCCATCTCGGGGTTTCACGCGACGCAATCACCGCTCATGGCCAGGTGCATGACCAACGAGAGACAGGGACGCCCGATCTTTTACGGCGCCATGATCACTGAAGGAATAGTGGCGCTCATCTGGGCGGCAGTCGGAATGAGCTTTTACGGTGGCACGCAGGGACTCAACGAAGTCATGGTTCAAAACCAGGGAAACGCCGCATTTGTGGTAAATGAAATTTCGATCTCATTGCTGGGAACAGTCGGCGGCTTCCTCGCGCTGCTCGGCGTGGTGGCAGCGCCCATTACTTCCGGCGATACCGCCTTTCGCGGCGCGCGGATAATCATTGCCGATTTCCTGAACATCAGCCAGGGTCCGATCAAAAACAGGTTGCTGATCAGTATCCCACTGTTCGCGGCGGGTTATCTTCTTACATTGATTAACTTCGGAATCGTATGGCGATATTTTGCGTGGACCAATCAGACGCTGGCAACCATTGTGCTGTGGACCATCACCGCTTATCTCGTGAAAGAAAGGAAATTTTACTGGATTACTCTGATTCCGGCGACCTTTATGACCACCGTTGTGATCTCTTATTTGTTACTGGCGCCCGAGGGTTTTCAGCTTCCGTTTGAGATCTCTTTCTCTGCCGGAATAGGAGGAGCCTTGATCCTTGCCGTCTACTCCGTTTTCCACGTCAATAGACAGAGACTGGCAAAGGGGCTGGTGGAGGATTGATCAACTGCATTGATTCTTTCTTGCGTCGACACCTCGGCGATCGCTAACATTGGATTTACAGCAGAGTCGTGTTATCCATAGTACACAACAAGATCGGGAAACCATGATGCCACGAAAAGTTGCGTTCTGCAAAGGCTTGTTTTTCTTCGCCGCGTTTTTTTCTCAGCTTCAACCCTCCTTTGCGCAGAAGGAAGGGGAAGGAAAGGGAATGAACATTCTCTTCATCGCGTCCGATGACCTGAACAACAGGCTGGGTGCCTATGGCGATCCGCTTGTTAAGACACCTAATCTCGACCGCTTGGCAAAAAGAAGTGTGCGGTTTGAAAACGCCTATTGCCAGTATCCGCTTTGCAGTCCCAGCCGCGTTTCCCTGCTCTCGGGGTTGCGGCCCGACACCACCGGAGTATTCGAACTTAAGACCGTTTTCCGCGACCACATTCCGACCGCGGTCACCCTGCCGGAGTTTTTCAAAGGTCACGGATATTTTTCGGCGCGCGTAGGAAAGATCTTTC
>DASVOT010000576.1:0-13845 GCA_036383235.1 Chryseosolibacter sp. | reverse complement strand
CCGCGAGACTGAACGACCCGCATGACAATCCGTATGCAGTCGCCACGGAGTTGGACGACAATTCATTAAGCGACAGGTTCCAGGGGACCGTTTATGGCGAGTATTCGATAATAAAAGACCTGAAATTCAGGACCTCTTTCGGCGCCACGACGAACAACCGCCGCATCAGCCAGTATTCGCCGACGACGTTGAGTGAAGGAAGAAGCGTGGGCGGCGTGGGCCGGATCCTCGGTAACAAAAGCACCCTTCTGCTGAACGAGAATTATCTCACCTATAATAAATCCTTCGGCGGTGTGCATAACGTGACGGCTATGCTTGGATACTCGATCCAGACCTCCTCGAACGAAAGCTGGGGCGCCGAATCGCAGGGATTTTTAACCGATGCTTCGTCAGCATGGGCGCTTCAGACAGGAGCCAATCAGCAGAAGCCCAGCTCAGGCCTCACGGAGTGGCAGATCGCCTCCTACTATGGAAGGCTGAACTACTCCCTGGGCGATCGCCTGCTTTTCACGTTTAATGCCCGCTATGACGGGTCATCAAACTTCAGCGCCAATCACAAATGGGCGTTCTTTCCGTCAGGCGCAGTGGCCTGGAACATGAAGAATGAATCGTTCATGGATGGCCTCGACGCGGTCAGCTTCTGGAAGTGGAGAGCGAGCTACGGTCTCACCGGTAACCAGGCCATAACGCCTTATCAGACACTTGCGGAGTTTTCTACGGTATTCGCTGTGATCAACGGCTCGACCGTGAATGCGGTGCGGCCTACTTCCATCGCCAACAACGACCTCACGTGGGAGACGACCGCGCAGCTGAACCTGGGCGCGGACGTCGGGCTGTGGAACGACCGGGTCACGCTGACCGCTGACTATTACCGCATGGTAACGTCTGACCTGCTGTTTTACGTGCCCCTCCCTCAGTACTCGGGATACAGCCAGCAGTTGAAGAATATCGGGGAAGTTGAAAACAAGGGTATCGAGCTGGGACTTGTTTCCACGATTCTCGATGGCCCCGTGAAATGGAATATGGGCATCAATTTTTCCGCAAACCGCAACAAGGTCCTTTCGCTTCCCGGCGGAAACGACATCGAGTACGGCTCCGGCCCCGGACACCTGGTAGGTCTTGGCGACACCCAGATCCTGCGAGAAGGGTACCCGGTCGGCAGCTTCTTCGGATATGTGTATGACGGGGTCTACCAGGAAGGAGATGATTTCCTGCCCGGCGGCGGTTTCGAGCAAAGCGCCGGAGGCGAGAAGTTCAGGGACATCGACGGCGTGCGCGACGGTGATGGCAATCTGACGGGTCAACCGGACGGGTTGCTGAACAGCAACGACCGGACGATTATCGGCGATCCGAACCCCGACTTCATCTGGGGATGGAGCAACGACTTGAAATACGGAAACTTCGACCTGAACCTTTTCTTCCAGGGCTCGCAGGGCAACGACATTCTGAGCTATACCCTCCTGGAGCTGAATCTGCTATCGGGGATCAACAACGCAACGACGGAAGCCTTGAAGCGGTGGACGCCAACCAACACGAACACCGACGTTCCAAAAGCCACCACGGGAAGAACGCGCCGCGTGTCGACGAGGTGGATCTATGACGGCAGCTATGCACGGTTGAAGAACCTCGCCATCGGCTATAGCCTTCCGGCGTCCCTGCTTGACAAGATGAAGATCCGGAAATTCAGGGTTTATGTCAGCGCGCAGAATATTCTCACCTTCACAAAATACGAAGGGTACGATCCGGAAGTCAATTACAACTCATCCGGTGCAGAAGACGGAAACCGGAACAAGGGGCTCGACTATGGAAGCTATCCCAATGCCAAATCGTATACGGTTGGCCTCAACATTGGTTTCTAACAGTAGTTCTTACTTAAAAGATTAAATACGTATGAAAAATATATTCAGTAAAGCTGTTGTTCTGGGGCTGATCGGTTGCCTGCTCAGTTGCGCCGACCTGCAGGAGAAACCTGTTGGCCATCTCTCGCCGGAAGGGTTTTTCAACACTCCGAAGGACGTTCAGACCGCCATCTTCGGCGCCTACGGAAGGATCGCTTCCGAGCGCCTCTGGGGAAGGCAGTTTGTGACTGCCATCATGCTGAGAAGCGACATGGTTGACATCGGCGACCGCGGTACGCCCGCCGAGCGCCAGCAGGTAAATGATTTCAAGATGGATGACGGCAACGGCATGGTGCGCGTCTTCTGGCCGTACTGGTACCAGGTGATCAGCGCGGTGAATTCAGCCATCGCAGGTGCGGAGTCGTTGAATCTGGCCGATGATGAGATCAATCCGCTTGTTGCTGAAGCGCGTTTTGTGAGGGCATTCAGCTATTACCACCTCGTCCGCGTCTTCGGAGACATACCTTACATCGATTTTTTCATCAACGATCCTTCGGCGGTGATCGATGTTACAAAGACGCCGGAAGCGGATGTCTACACGAAGATCATTGCGGACCTTGAGTTCGCGAAACAATGGCTGCCCGACAATCAGCCGTCTGATGTGAGGTCAAGGCCCACGAAGGGAACGGCCGCCTCTTACCTTGCGTCGGTTTACCTCACGCTTCACGATTATCAGAAATCGTATCAGGAAGCCAAGTGGGTCATTGACAACAAGACGACGTTCAATTATTCGCTGGAGCCGGATTTCCAGAACCTGTTCCGTGCGGAAAAGCAGGATGGACTGAAAGAGACCATTTTCGCCCTTGACTTTCTCGGACTTCAGAACGGCGACGGCGGGGAGAACGACGACATCATGCCTCCGATGACGGGCATCCGTGGCGCGGACGAGCTGGGATGGAGCGTATGTGTTCCTTCCATGGCGGTGTACAATACGTGGGACAGCCGCGACTACCGCAAGAAAGTAAGCTTTACGGATACCGCCCTGGTCGGCGGCGTACTCAAGCCCTATACGCAGTTCCAGAACACGAAACGTCCCCATATCGCGAAGTACCGCAGGTACCCGGGCAACGCGTCGTCTGAGGGACGGTACTCCGATAACAACTATGCCACTATGCGCTATGCGGAAGTGTTGCTGACGGCGGCGGAAGCGTTGGCGGAAGTGAACGGCGGGCCGAACGCAGAGGCGGAAGGCTATGTCAACGAGGTCCGCGCGCGTGCGCGCAACTGGGCCGGAACCCTTACCTCGTTCCCTGCCGATGTTCCCACGGGATTGTCTAAAGACGACTTCATCAACCTGGTCCTCGACGAGCGAAGGCTGGAGCTGGCCTTTGAATACAAGCGCTGGTACGATATCAAAAGAAGGAACCTGGGCGAAGAAGTGTTCAAGGGTCCGAATTCCCTGGAACCGCATGATAACTTCGACCCGGCCCGCGACTACCGCATGCCCCTACCGAGAACGGAGCTGGCGATCAACCCGAATCTGCTTCCCCAGAATCCGGGCTACTAAAAGTTGGATAGAATGTTGATTAAAAAGTCCTTGATATCGTATCTTTATCAAGGACTTTTTTTCTTACCCAAACTCAGTTAAGGATGGCCTGTTCCGACGCCACTGACCTCCAACTCATCTCCGGCCTGCGGGCAGGGAGCCATGAAGCCTTAACGGAGATTTTTCATCGCTACTGGAAACCGCTCTACCTGACCGCATGGCAGAAGCTCAAATCGCATGCACTTGCGGAGGAGATCGTTCAGGAATTGTTCATGCAATTATGGGAGAAACGCGAACGGCTGTTTTTGAACGGCGCAGACACCCAGCACCTCCCGGCGTACCTGAACATGGCCGTGAAAAATAAAGTATTGAACCATGTCCGCCGGCAAGTCTATGATAAGGAGTATTGGGAGTATTGCAGATCCCAGCTCCCCACATCGGAAAATTCAACACAAAACCTGGCGGAGTACAACGAGCTGCACGATACGCTTCAGTCGGCCGTCGGGCAGTTGTCGTCGCGGACGAAGGAGATTTTCGTCCTTCATAAATTGCAGGGTGTTCCGGTTGTTCAAATATCCAGAAAGCTCAAGCTCTCCGAAAAAGCGGTGGGCTACCACCTGACCAAATCGGTCAAAGAGCTTAAAGTCTTTCTGAAGGACTTTATTTAATCCAGCCAATTTGGCCACCGTCAGCCGACGATCGCTTCACGCCGCTTCACCTGTTTAATACCGTACACGCTACCCTTCAACCTTCGCCGAGTGGGAATGCTAATTGCAGGTATCTTCACTATGAAGCTCAGTTTCGTCATAACCGTCACCTGCCTGCCGGTTATTTTTTTCAGTATTTCAGGATGCGGTAAAAAGAACAGCGGCGTTATCGATACCGTCGCTTGTCCAATAGCGGCCACCGTTGACAGGATCAACGTCAGCGACCTCTACTTCAACAGGAAAGTGCGATTAAAAACGAAACTGTTATATGGAGCCAACGGGTTGAACCGGGTATGGCTGAATCGAAAAAAGCCGCGCGACCTGTATAAGGCGCTGGTGCGCGAGATCCATGAATCCGCTGCCTATGGGTTCGACCCCGGGGATTATCACATCGGAGAGATTGAAACCGCCGTCGAAGAACTTTACGAAAATAAAAAAAGGACTCCTTCTGCGATCTCCACCCTTGACATCCGGATCACGGCAACATTCTTCCTGTTCACGACACACCTGATCGAAGGCAGGATACGCTACCCGGGCGCCAAAGAATTTCTGTGGACGCGCGGGATGCCTCTTGAAAACGACATCGTTCTGCTGATGAAGATGGAAAATGCAAAAGACCTCCGGAAGGTAATCGAACATCTCCAGCCCAGCGATCCGCAGTATCAACGGCTTCAAAAGGCACTGGCGGAATACAGGAGGCTGGAGCCGCAGGACACGCTTCCTCCGCTGCCACGCGACCTGTACGTCAAACCCGGCGAACTTGCGAACGCCACCCCCCTTGTGCGGGACAAACTTCGATTGACCGGTTACAAAAGTCGGAGCGCGGACCCGCCCGAGTTATACGATGACGAGCTTGCGAATGCTATCCGGGAATTCCAGCGACGGCATGGCCTGACACCCGACGGGATTATCGGAGGGGAAACCGTTTCCCTGCTGAATACACCCATCACCCACTACATCGAATTAATAGTGCTTAACCTGGAGCGCATGCGCTGGTATCCCCATACCGGGGGTAACCAGGATGAGATCGTCATCAACGTTCCGGAGTACATGCTTCGCGTTTACCGGAACGGCGCGGAAAAGCTGGCGATGCGCGTAGTGCTTGGTTCGGAATATTACGCAACGCCGGTGTTCCACGATACCTTGAAATACATCGTATTCAGTCCTGAGTGGATGGTGCCGCAGAGCATCTTCACGAAAGAATTTTTTCCGAGGTTAAAAGCGAACCCCGCCTCCTTTGACTCCGAAAGATTCAGATTCTATAAGAACGGTCGACCGATCGACCCGCTCACCGAACCCTGGTCGGACGAGGATACGGATTCAACCGCGTACCGCGTCGTGGAAAATCCCGGAGACGAGAATTCGCTGGGGCGGGTAAAATTCATCATGCCCAATGACTTCAGCATTTACCTGCACGACACTCCTGCCGTGCAACTGTTCAACAAGGAAGACCGGGCTTACAGTCACGGGTGCATACGCGTAGAGAAACCAGTGGAGCTGGCAGCATACCTGTTGTCGGAACAAAAAGAATGGGATGAGAATGCGATAAAGGCGGCAATGCAGGCCGGAAAACCATTACAGGTGACGCTGACAAAACCGTACCCTGTGTACATCATTTACCGCACCGTCTGGGTCGGCGATGACCATGAGCTGAATTTCAGAAAAGATGTGTATGGCCACGACGAGCGGCACCTTGCCCGTCTGAAATAGATCGGGGACCCTATGATGCCCTTCGCGTGCGCATTGCCGTCGTCAGGATCATCTCCTCATTCATCGTATCAAGGAGGTTATCCAGTTTAAGGTACTTAGATGAGTTCAGATAGAATGCATCGGGATAATACGTGAAGATGGCGGCTTTGTCCTTGATTGCATCGATCACCTCGTGCGATATACCTTTTGGCAAAGCAGGGCATCCCTGGCTTCTCCCCAGCCGGCCATAGCGCGCGATCCAGGATTCAGAGACGTAATCGGCGCCATGCACGACAACGGCGCGATCGCGGATATTTCCATTGAACATCTTCTCCATTCCGTCGAGCCGCAGACTGTACCCTTTGCTTCCCACGTACGTCTCGCCGGTCACATAAAATCCGAGGCTGCTCTGATTGGACTGCGGAATGTTTGAAAACTTCTTCGCCAGATTCTCTCCGGTATTTTTCCCATGCGCCACGTAGGTGTTATATTTTACTTTCAGATTCTTAAGATCGAGCGTGAAGAATCTCTTCTGGGTGCTGGGCAGCGCAAAATCGATAATGGTAAGGAGGTCTTTGTTCTCCAGGACTCCTTCCCTCAGCAGTGAGTAATAGCCGATCATTCCAAGCCGGAAGACCTTATAGTCAAGGTTATAGGATGACAAGTCCATCTTGTCGTACAGCTGCGTGATTGAATCCTCGAATTTAACCCTGGTTAAAGAATTCGTTTTGCCGTTGCCCGTGCCTGGCGTTGAGGCTGTCTTAAGCACTGGTGTCCGGGATTCATTTTCAGTCGCAGTTGGAAGTTGATTTCTGGTAAACGCAAAAAATGCAGCTGCGAAAACTACAATCAGCAAGGTTCTTGGCATGAGGTCAGGTATTGCATTGTGATTACTTGATATTGCCGGTTCATTTTCTGTTGGCCAGCTTGTGGTTAACCAACGCGAGGCAATTAAAATTCCAACGACGACTTGTTTCCCGTATTATAAAGAGATCATTTTTATCGCAAACGTTTTTTCTACGGTCAAAACCAAGTCCAACTATTGCCTCTGAAAACATTTTCTCTCAACAGTTCGACAGCATTCACCACTTTCTGTATCCGCATTTCCCTATACCCATATACTGTATTTCCCGATATCCATATGATATCCATATCCCCGTATTTCCGTATTTCCGTATATCCGTATATCCATATATCCGTATATCCATATATCCGTATTTTGGAAAGATAGTCGTACGATCCAGTCTGCTTACCAGACAAGCGGCGCATCTTCAAGCAGTCCCTATTTCCCTTATACCTTATACCCTTATACCTTATATCCGTATATCCATATATCCATATATCCGTATATCCCCCTACCCCAATCCCCCAACCCCTTTTCTGTAAAGCGTCGCTTTTCCACATGGATGAACATGACACGCTGCCGGACACTTGACGGCGGAACGACCGATTTTCTTTTATCGTTGACGGAGCAATAATTCGATCACCATGTTGCGTTTGACAGTATATACACCTACGATTCATGGAATAACATCTGGTATATGGCCGCAAAAAAAATTCTGCTTCTGTTAAGTTCCGACCGGTATGCATACCCCCTGCTCCGATACCTCACGGAGGAAGGAAGAGCATGCGGCTGGAAGATCCGGATCGGCTGTTTGTTTGATCCCGCGATCGCCGGGCGTATCGCGGAGGAGCGCTTCTCCGCCGAGCCCGACCTGTTTACCATTTCCGAGATACGGGAATGTGATCGCGTCATCAAGAAGTCGGACCTGGTTATTTCGATGGTGAACGATCTGCATGTTTTGCAGATTGCCGACAGTTGCATCTCCCATCGCAAGACCCTCATCTCTCCTGCCCGTCTCACGAGGCAGATGGCGCTGAAGAGAACGCTCGCAAAAGAGAATGGCGTGCTTCTGCTCTTCGATTGCGGCTTCTCTCCGGGTCTCGATCACATCACGGCCAAGAAGGCGATCGACAACATCCACACGAAGGGTGGTAAGATCACCTCGTTCAGAACATACAGTGGTGCCTTTGTTCCCGATCACGCGGGCGGCAATCCTTGCGAATGCAAGCTGTCGGAGCCGGTCGGAGACTTGCTGGCTTCCGGGCGCCAGACCAATCGGCATCTGGTCAACGGTCAGTTGCAGCACATCCCTTACTCTCGTCTTTTTGAACGAGCGCAGCCTCTGGAAATCCCGTCCTTGGCCGAAACGGTGGTCATTCCAGAAGGTGACTCGCTCTATTACCGCAAAATCTACGAACTCAGCCACGCACACACCGTTGTCAGGGGAAAGATCTTTCCAAAGGCCTTCGCGCACATGTGGAATCTAATGATCCGGTCAGGTCTTACCGACCACGCTGCGAAAGTGGATTTATACGGGGACAGTTCCTTCCGGCACCTTCTGAATTCACTGCTGCCCTACTCGCCCTCGGAAACCATGGAACGCAGGCTTGAGGAATACTGCCAAGCGGATCCGCTGGGTGTTCAGCAATTCAAATGGCTGGGATTATTCGACAATGACTGGATTGAGACTCAGAAGGAAATCACGCCGGCAACCATCCTGGAGCACCTGGTGGAGAAGAAGCTGCGTTCTGCATCCGGTGACCGCGACTGCGTCGTGATCCGGCACGAGCTCGGATACGAGTTCCGCGACGAACACTTCGAGTTTTCCGCCACGCTTCTTTCCAACGGTGAGGATATGCGTACATCGGCGCTGGCCACCACGCTGGGTTACGCCTGCGGCGCGGCGGCAAAGGCCGTGCTGCTGGGAAAAATATCACTGAAAGGAATTCATATTCCGGTGATACGAGAGATCTACGATCCGGTCCTGAACGAGCTAGAAGAGCTGGGCCTGGCCTTCCAGGTTACGGACGTCAAAATGCAGGCGGAGGAAGTAAATCCCGTTGGCTAGCGATTGGGGATGGCACCGCTCCGCTCAGGCCAGTTCCAGGATCGGTTTGTTTTCCATAATGATCTCAGCGTCTGCGCCGGGACTCAGCAACTGGGCCTCGATGCCTTTCGAGCTTTTCCGGATCTGCAAAATGATCTGCTTGTTGTTTATGCGCAGGTTTGTGATCGTCACTTCGGACAGGAAATCGGGCAGCACCGGGTGGCAGAAGGTGATGGTGTTATGAGCCGCGTTTATTTTCAGTCCCAGGCAAGCCTGCAGGAGCATAAAGACGGCGCCAACAGCCCACGCCTGCGGAGAGCATGCCACCGGATACAACGTTGGCGCCTTGCCTTTCACCTTTGAGAATCCGCAGAAGAGCTCAGGGAGACGGCGCAACTGGATGTGATCGGTGGCATCGAAAATGCCCGAAAGGATTTGAACCGTTTCGGCCATGAGCCCGTATCTTGAAAACCCAAAAGCGATCATCGCGTTATCGTGAGGCCAGACAGAGCCGTTGTGATACGACATTGGGTTAAAGCGCGGTTCGTCGGAGGCGACGGTCCGGATACCCCATCCGGAGAACATCTTTTCACTTAACAGCTTTTCGGCAAGTATGGCCGCGCGTTCCCGCGTCGCGATGCCGGAAAAGAGACAATGTCCTGCGTTGGAAGACAGAACGTTGCAAGGCCGCTTCTTTCCGTCGAGCGCAAGCACATACGCCTGTTTGCTTTCCGACCAGAAATGCTCGTTGAAATTTCTTTTCAGAGCCCGCGCCTGTGCCATCAGGTCTTCGTGCATGTCGTGTTCGCCGAGAACGTCTGCGATTTGGGCAGCGCGGACTTTTGCGTCGTACACGTAAGCCTGCACTTCACACAGGGCGATCGGGTCTTCCGCCAGGCTGCCATCTTCATGAAAAACGGAATCCTGCGAATCCTTCCATCCCTGGTTCGTGAGACCTTTCGATGATTTTGTCTTATACTCCAGAAAGCCGTCGCCGTCGATATCGCCGTAATGATCGATCCAGTACAGTGCCTTCCGGATGTGCTCCCAGATGTTCTGAATGGTAGCCACATCGTTGGTCCGCTCCAGATAAGCGCCTGCCAGGCTGATAAAAAGCGGGGTGGCGTCGATGGTTCCATAGTACATCTTGAAGGGAATTTCTTTCAGGTTGGCCATCTCGCCGCCCCGCGTTTCATGGAAGATCTTGCCCGGCTCGGCATCCTGAAAGTCGTTGAAGCTCTTGGCCTGCGTATGGGCAAGATAATGCAGCACGCCTTTGGCCAGTTCCGGTTCAACCCAAAGGCACTCCATTGCCGTGATGATACCATCCCGGCCAAAGGGAGTGCTGAACCACGGAACGCCTGCATAAGGATACAACCCGTATGGAGTCGGAGTCGCCATGGTAATCAGGTCTGACCTGGCGCGGTTGATCCAGTCGTTGAATTCTTCGTTCGAAGTAAGGATTCCTGCGCAGTACTGATTTGTTCGTTCCATATACATGTTGAGCGCATTGCGAGCCTGCTCGAAGGGGACAGACTGGATCCTTTCATGATTTTCCGTAAAGGCGATCTCGATTTCAATTTCCAGCTGCTGTTTCGGCTGCAGCGTGATCTCATAGACCGCCATCTTGTGGTCCACGAATTCAGGTTGAGGCGTCAATAAAATATTGGTTTCCCGCAGCACGTCATCCAACCCCTGGTAGGAAAAGATCAGGTGTCCGTCTTCCTGTTTGACGGGAAATTTCTTTCCCCTGTTCTCGCGGACGATACCCCGCACCTCGAAAATATCATAGTAATCGGCCTGGAACTGTAGCTCCATCGTAAACTTCATTTCCTGCAATCCGAAGTTCAGCAGTTTTATTTTTTCGTGATACTTCGCCTGCCAGAGAAATTTCAGTCGCTGGATGTGGAGCGTGTCCTGCTTGAGGTTCTCGCTCGAGGACCTGTCCGGCAAAATAAGATCGGGGTTTGTCAGGTCGACAACCAGCACCTGGTTGTCTTCCCGCGGCGCGGCGCTCAACAGGAGCGGTCGGTTGCCATTGATATTCAGTTCAAGCCTTGAAAGAAATCGCGTTCCATTGTGGTAAATTCCCTGCGTGCCCGCGCCAATCTGGTGAATGTCTCCCAGCGAATCAAATATTCCGAAAGAGTCTCCCTGCTTCAACACCATCGTACGCTGGTCGGCCAGCGACGATGTCGCCAGGATGTAGTACTTGTTTTCAAATTCGCTAAAATGCATGTCTATAATATTTTGACGTCATATTTATCCAGCTCAAGAACTTTGCGATACACACCGAGGTACTCCATGGCCATGCGCGTTGAGGTGAAGCGTCGATCGAACGCCATCCGGCATTCACGCCGGTCAAGGACACGTATATTCTGTACGGCATTAACAGCGGCATCCTGGTTGTCGACGATAAATCCGCTGCTGCCGTGGTCAATCAGTTCCGGAACGCTTCCTCTCCTGTAGGCTACGACCGGCAGTCCGCATGCAAGGGCCTCCACCATCACAAGCCCGAACGGCTCAATCCAGTTAATGGGGAAGATTAGGGCAATAGCGTTTCCAAGAAAATCATTCTTCTCCTTTTCAGAAATTTCGCCAACATATTCGACAAGAGGGTGATCCAGCAGTTTCCTGAGTTTTCCCTCGAAATATTCTTTGTCCGCTTTATCAACTTTGGCGGCGATCTTCAGAGGGAGATCGCTTTTGATGGCAATCTGTATTGCCTCGTCCACTCCTTTCTCGGCCGACATCCTTCCCAGGAACGCCAGGTACTTGCCATCTTCGTAGCAGGGTTTGAAAAGATCTTGAGGCAACCCGTGGTACACGTTACCGACCCAGTTCGCATCCGGAAGCGGTTGCCTTTGCCGGTGAGAAATGGAGACCACGGGCATGTCGCCGAACATTTTGTAGAAGGGTACCAGGTCCGGAATATCCAAACGTCCGTGCAGCGTTGTGAGTTGCGGCAGCCTCATCAGCCTGGATAGCGGAAAGTGCAAGTAGTCTATATGAAAGTGAACGACGTCAAACCGGTCCGATTCATCCAGAACCTTTTGCAACATACCAATGTGATGAACGAGCTGGTCCTGGCAATCGGTGTTCAGCCGAAGCGAACGATCGCAACCCGCAACAAGCCTTGCTTTGGTTTCAGAGTCTCCGCTGGCGAATAACGTCACTTCGTGCCCGAGTTTTACCAGCTCTTCCGTGAGGTATGAAACGACTCTTTCCGTACCTCCATATAACTTCGGCGGCACACTTTCAAACAAGGGTGCTACCTGAGCGATTTTCAGTGCAGTCATATTTTACGGCTCCATTTTTTCCAGCCGGACGACCCATTCGTTGAGTCTCCGCCCATTTTACTAAATTCCCGTTCCATGACACGGCCGGACCGACGATAAACGCCGCTTCGTTTCTTCCTGAGTTTCCAAACCGGGTGGACCCGCAGCAGTTCAAAAAGCTAAAACAGAAAGTGTTAGCGTGTCCAACTGCCGGCGCAACGCTGTCGCTGCACGTCTCGCCACAAGGAATGCCGAAAGCGGCAGTCGACCCCTGGCCAGCGTTGTTCGTGGAATTTCCTCATTAATGTGGCAGCTGTTGCTCCGCCCGGAAATGGCCGGGTGTGCGGCTTGTCAAATCGCCGCCGTACGCGCCCGCAGGCGGCCGTTTTACGGTGGGCTGTGAAACACTTTATTTCTTTGGCGCGTATTTTTAGAACAGGAAGCGTAACTGCCATTCATGGCGGCAACGATATGCGTGCAGGATTTTCCAGTTGGCTCATCGCAGGTCTCTTTCTGCTTCTCTTACAGTCAGCCTACGCCCAGGAGTTTGGGCGGAATAAACCGCATTATCAGGATTTCGACTTCAAAGTCACGAGGAGCCCGCACTTCGATCTCCATCACTACCTTGAGGATCGCCAGGTTGTGGGAAGATTTCTCGGAGCGGCAGAACAATGGTATGCGTATGAAAAGATCATTTTCCGCGACACCTTTGCAAGCCCGAATCCCGTCATCCTCTATGCCGACCACGCCGATTTCCAGCAGACGACTGCCATTATGGGATCGATCGGAGTTGGCACGGGCGGTGTCACGGAAGCGTTGAAGAATCGGGTGGTGCTTCCCTTTATGGAGGTGAATTCACAGACGAGCCATGTGCTGGGTCACGAGCTCGTGCACGCCTTTCAATACCGGATGCTGCGCAACAGCAAGGACACGCTCAGCCTCAGCGATATCCAGAATATTCCCTTGTGGATGGTGGAGGGGTTGGCGGAATACCTTTCGCTGGGAAATGTCGACCCGCATACGGCGATGTGGATGCGGGACGCTGTGAGGGAAAATGATTTTCCGACACTTGAAAAGCTGACGAAGGGCTATGCGTATTTTCCGTATCGCTACGGTCAGGCGTTTTGGGCGTTTGTCGCAGGTGTATATGGCGACACCGTTGTCTATCCGCTCTTCCTGAAAACAGCGAAAAGCGGGTATGAAGAAGCCATCCGGACGGTGACCGGCCTGGATCAAAAAACTTTTTCCGAAGTCTGGAAAAAGAACATGGTGGATTACTACGGAAAATTCAAACCACCGCTGCGCGACGACAAGCTTGCCGGCAGGTTATTGATCCCGAATGTCAAAACAGGAGACATGAACATTGCCCCTGTTCTTAGTCCCAATGGCAATTACGTCGCGTTCCTGTCGCAAAAGAATTTCTTCAGCATCGATCTGTTTCTCGCCGATGCGCGGACAGGAAAAGTGCTTCGCACACTGGCGACCACGGCCCGCGAGGGACATATCGACGACTTCAGTTTTATTGAATCTGCGGGAACATGGTCACCGAACAGCGGGCGGTTTGCATTCCCGGTCTTCAGCGAGGGAAAGACCAAGCTGGCCATCGTTGACCTGGCGGACAAAGATAAAACGTCGTTGATCGCGATACCCGGGGTGCCGTACTTCAGCAACCCGACGTGGTCGCCCGATGGTGAGAAGATTGTCGTCTCAGGGATGGTCGGCGGGCAGGGCGACCTGTTCCTGTTTAATCTCGCCGACAAGACGGTTAAGCAACTGACCGATGACTGGTATTCCGATCTGCAACCCAAGTGGTCGCATGACGGAAGCCCCCTCATATTTGTCTCGGACCGGCCGGCAGCCGGGAGGCGGTACGCACCGAAAAGCCTGCAGGTCTGC
>DASVOT010000575.1:0-16836 GCA_036383235.1 Chryseosolibacter sp. | reverse complement strand
CCTTCGGGTCTTTGTGTCTTCGTGGCGAAAGTGGTATACGGATATATGGATATACGGATATATGGAAATACGGATATACGGATCTATGGATATGGAAAAGGTATAGGGTATAGGGTATAGAGGTATAAGGGCGTGAGGCGTAAGCAAAGAGAAACTTTGTGTACCTTCGGGTCTTTGTGTCTTCGTGGCGAAAGTGGTATACGGATCTATGGAAATACGGATATACGGATCTATGGATCTATGGATATATGGAATAAGTATAGGGTATAGGGTATAGGGTATAGAGGTATAGGGCGTGAGGCGTAAGCAAAGAAAAACTTTGTGTCCCTTCGGGTCTTTGTGTCTTCGTGGCGAAAGAGGTATACGGATCTATGGAAATACGGATATATGGATCTATGGATATATGGAAATACGGATATACGGATCTATGGATATGGAAGAGGTATAGGGTATAGAGGTATAACGGCGTGAGGCGTAAGCAAAGAAAAACTTTGTGTCCCTTAGGGTCCTTGTGTCTTGGTGGCTAAAAGAGGTATAGGGATAGGAGAAAAAAAACCTCTGCGGGGGGCAGAGGTTTTCGTCTTTGAGAGGGTCTTCTATTTCGGGGTGGCTTTAAAGACTGTTTTGATCCCTTGCAACCCGCAGCAACTGGGCGCGATGTATTCGATATCGAAGGTTATTTCGCCCGTAGCGGGATCGATGCCCGTTCCCGCATTGAACTTCACCGTGATCTGAGTACCATAATCGACCGAGCCCACGTCCGCGGTAAGGTTTCCGCAGATATCCGTAAAGCGGTACTTGATGGGGAAGCCCGGCCCGAAGATATCCATGGTCATATCCGAGATCTCGTAATATCCGGGAGAGAACGCGGTGATGGCCTGGCCCGGTAAACTGCTAGCCTCACCGTTGTCTCCGGAGATGAGGGTGAGATCATACGTCCCGGCCAGATCGGAGGCGCAGGCGACGTTATAGGTAAGGAAGACCACTTCGTTTGACACAACGCTGGGGCTGTATCCCCCGTCAAGGTAACGTCCGTCCGCGAGCAGCACGTTGCCGCCGACCACAAAAGAGTCGCCCAGGCCCAGGGTGTCTTTTGTGACTACATCCGAAGGGAAAAGGGCAATCAGCTCATCGAACGTGAGGTCGATCGTTTGCGGAAGCGAACTCACTGTATTGTAGACGATGGTTTCGGACTGGCCGGTCTGAGCGTTGTTGAAGGTGATGATCACGTCGATGCTTTTGACCTCCGACAATCCCTTTTTATCCACGGCGAAGGAAAGATGGGTGTTGTTGAAATCCATGAAGTCGATAAAGCCGGTATCGGTTTCACCCGGTGTAAAGACCGGTATGGAGCTGCGCGTAAAGTCCGGTACCGGATTCGTGCTCTCATCGCGGCATGAACCGATGAATACGGCCAGCAACATCAGCGTAATATATCGTGTTTGATTTTTCATTGTCATCATATTTTTGGTTGTCATTCATCAGTTGGGATCCCAGAAGATCCGATCGGTGGTAACTGTTTTCTGTTCGCTCGGCGCGTTCTGGTTCAGGTTCAGTGACAGGCTGTTATAGGCAAGCGAAACCGGGTATCCCCTGCTTGTCACCGTGTACGGCAGCGGATCGGTGTTGGGATCGTACATCACCGGGTAGCCCGTGCGCCGGTAGTCCGTATAGGAGTCAATGGCAAAACCAAAACTGGCGATCCACTTTTCCGTCATGATCAGCTCGAGCTTACCGGCCTGGGCGGCGGCGTCATATTTCGTCAGCACGGCGTTGACATAGGTGTTGATCTTCGCATTTGAGATCAGTGGCGCGCCGGCGGCGTCGGCGATGCTGTTCACCTTGTCGAACGAGGCGCGCATGGCATCTTCGAACAACGCCCGCGGGTCGCCCGTCACGCCGGGTTCTTCGAGGGCGAGCTCGGCCTGAATATAAAGGGAGCTGAAGTAAGGCAATAACCTTTGGGCTACATCGCCCGGCCCGGAGATCTCCCCGGATGTATTGACTTCTCCCCCCTGGCCATCGTCATACCTTCCTCCCATCGGATACAATCCGAGCACCGACTGCGAGCGATCTTGCTGAAAGCCCTGGTTGACGCCCTGTGAGGCAAACCAGATGGATAAGAATCCTTCCGCCGGTATATAGTACTCGGTGGGATTCTGCGGACTGTCGTCGGCGGTCAGCTGATTGAACCAGTAATAGGGCACGCGCGGGTCAGCAATCCCATCGAGCACGTTGTTCAGATCGCTCTTATTGGTCATGATCTCATAGAAATAGGGACTGATGTAGCTGAGCCGGTTGCCTGCCGTGTATTCGACGACGAACGCGGGGTTGCGGTCATCGGGTGACACGGACGTTCCATACTGCAGCTCAAAATCACCGCCGTCTTCCATCAGATCGCCTTCAGCCAGCAGCGCGTTCACTTCATCGCTCACGTCGTCAACCAGGCGCAGCTGATTGTACATCTTGAGCTTGAGGGTTTTCGCAAACTTTCTCCATTTGTCAAGGTCGCCGCCGTAGATCACATCGTCCGCTGCCGGGGCATTGCCTTCGGAGGCAAGGTCTGTGATGCCCGAGTCAATCATGGCGAGAAGCTGAGGGTAAATGGCCGCATCGTCGTCGTAGTGGGGGAACTGGATCTCTGCCCCCTGAAGCGCTTCCGAGAACGGAATATCACCCCAGAGATCGACCATGATGCTGTACGTATACGCGGTGAGAATTTTTGCAACACCAGCATAGGGTAGGTCGCCCTTCGTTGTCGCCTCATCGATGATGCCCTTGAAGTCTTCAAGCGCGCCCGAGTAAAGGTTCTGCCAGGCAGTCTGGATCTGGAAGTCTTCACCCGATACGTTGTAGGCGTCGACGCTGCCCCGCTGCACCGTTTGATGCACAAGAATAGAGGCAGGGGTCGAGAGCCCGGGATTGCCGATGCCGAACGAGTTGACCATGTTCACTTCCCCGGAAGTGAGAAGCTGGCCGGGGGTTACGTGGGCCGGGTTGTTCGGATCGACGTTGATATCCAGGAAATTCTTTTCGCAACCGGAGGCCAGAAACACCAGTGCGGTGAGCCCCCATATTTTTAACGGTTTGATAAGTTTCATGAGCTTAGTTCTTTTATTAAAAGGAAAGGAGCAGGTTGACGCCGTATCGCTTCACAGACGGAGCGCTGTTGTATTCCAGTCCGGTGTAGTTCTGGGCGCCAAATGAATTCGTTTCAGGATCGAAGTTTGTGTGCTTCGGAAAATTCGGCGCATTGTACCAGAGGTTCCTTCCCGTGAACGTGATGCTTACCGAACCAAAAGGCGATTTCGCCAGCAGCGCCTTTGGCAGCGTATAGCCCACCGCCACTTCGCTCAGCCGGATGACGGTGGCGTCATAGATGCTCATTTCATCCGATGAATTGATGGCGAACGATCCTCCCGCAGTCTGGAAGTAAAGGTCGTTCATGATCACCTGCGTGGTATTCTGCACTTTCTGTCCGTCTACAAGAATGGGTTGCTCCGTATTGGTATCGCCATAGACGCCGGGCACGATGAAATAGCCTTCGCGGTCTTCCGTGTCTTTTGTGACGCCGCGACCCAGGTAGAATTGCGTGGTCGATGAGTACAGCACTCCGCCATGACGGTAATTCCAGAGGCACGAGAGGGAAATTCCCTTGTAGCTGAAGCCGGTTCCCAGGCTGGCGAGGAAGTCGGGATTCGGATTGCCGAGGTATTTGTACCCGCGGCTTTGGATCGCCAGTCCGGTAGCGGGGTCGATCAGGAGGTTTCCTTCGTCGTCGCGCAGATTGTAGGTTCCTTTCAGGGCGCCATAGGGTTTACCCGGTACGAGCGTAGGTGTCACCTGGCCACCGTACAGGTTGCGCAGAACAATCTCCTGGATGCCGGGCGTCAGCGACTCCACGTAGTTCCGGTTCCGGGTGAAGGTACCATACAGGTTCCAGCTAAAACCATTGCCAAGCCGGACGGGGGTTGCATCCAGGGCGATCTCGATGCCCTTGTTTGACATTTCCCCGAAGTTGGTGATGAGCTGGTTGTACCCGGTTTCGTCGGCCAGCGAGATCGGAGCGATCTGATCGGTGGTGCGGATATCGTATACCGTCGCCTTCAGGCCCAGCCTGTTGTCCAGCATCTGCAGATCGAGCCCCAGCTCTACCGTTGTAGTGAATTCAGGAGTCAGCTTGGGGTCGTACACGGTTATGCCCGTGGTGGCGCCAGGTTGCCCGCGGAAGGGCAGGTCATTTCCCGCCAGGGCGCCCACAAGGCCCGAGCTGTTTCCGAGGTTCAGGCTGTAGGTAGGATAAAGAGAATACACCGGGGCGTCGTTGCCAATACGCGACCACGCGGCGCGCACTTTGCCGAGGCTCAGGAGTTTTTCGTCGATGTTCAAGGCCTCCGAGAAAATGAAGGACGCGCTCGCCGATGGATAGAAGAAACTGCGTTTGCTGGCGGGCATGGTCGAGGACCAATCGTTGCGACCGGTGAGATTCAGGAACAGGTAATCGTTGTAACCGACGGTGAGGTCGGCAAACCCTCCGTATAACCTTTTCCGTGTATAGATGCCGCCGAACGGGGTAACGTCGTTAAAATTGTCGAGATCGTCGATTTCGAACGCGATGGAATTGACCCCTTTTATCTCCTGGTTCTCAGCCGTCTGCTGATTGACGTTGAAACCGAGAATCCCTTTCACGCTGAAGCTTTCGTTCAGGGTTTTGTCGGCGGTGAGCAGCAGGTTGGATTCAATTTCTTCGTAGTTGATGTTATCGGTGATGAGCTGTCCGATCCCGGCAGCTCCTACTGAGCCTCGCTTGGTCACTTCCTTTCTCTTGTCGTTGTAGGAGTCGATCCCGATGCGGTAGGTCAGGTTCAGCCAGTCTTTGATCTCGTAGCCCGCGCTGAGCGTGGCGCGCATGCGGTTCACTTCGCTGGTCAGGCCGTTGTATTTGGCGGAGTAGTATGGGTTGTCCGCCGCGTCGCCCAGGAAGAAGACGTTGGCATGTGTGACCGGATCTTCGATCGGTTGTCCGCTGATATCCCAGTTCCGCCCGGGAAACAGGATCCTTGAAAGGGCGGAGGCGCTCACCTGCGTAGCCGAACCGTATCCGGCCAGCGGACCGTGCTGCAGGGAATTGATGAACGACATGTTGCCGCCGATGCTGAATCCGTTATCCAGTTCGGTATTTCCCCCTACGCTGATGTTCGTTCGGTCATAGCGCGAGTCGGGAAGATATCCGTCCTGTTTGGTGCGTGAGGCGATGGCCGTGAACACCGACTTTTCATTTCCTCCCCGGATGGTGATGGAGTTGTCGTAGACTTTTCCGTCGCGGAAGAAGTCCTTGACGTTGTTGGGATAGGCGCGGTAAGGAACCATCGGCGCGTGGTCGGGGAACACCGCAGCGTAAGCGGACCAGTAGGGAATGGAGTCGACTTCGCTTCCGTTCAGCGTGATGGTGCCATCGGCGTTATAGTTGACGCCGGGTCCGGGCCGGTCGAAGGCGGGTCCCCAGCTTCCGTTCGCCTCGGCATACTGGCCCTTGGATCCGTTCCCGTATTTGTTCTGGTAGTCGGGAAGGTTGGCAATCTGCTCGATGGCGAACCCGGAGGAGTAGGTTATTTCCAGGCCCTTGCGCGAGGCGCGGCTGCTGCCGGATTTCGTTGTGATGACCAGCACGCCGTTGGCTGCGCGTACTCCGTAGAGTGCCGCGGCAGCGCCCGCAGGCAGCACGTTGATCGACTCGATGTTGTTAGGATCGAGATCGGCCATCCGTCCGGAATATGCGGCGCCGTCGGTGAGCTCGTTGGAGGTGGTCGTGCCGTCCGTGGGATGGCCGTAGGAGTTGTCGAACGGAATCCCGTCGACGACGATCAGGGGCTGGTTATTCCCGAAGAACGATTTGTTGCCGCGGATGGTGATGCGTGTAGCGCTACCGGGAGCCCCGCTCGAGCTGAGGATGTTCACGCCGGCCACTTTTCCCTGCAGGCTTCGAAGAACATCGGGTTCCGATTTCATCGCCACCCGGTCTCCGCCTACCTGTTCGACGGCATATCCCAGTGAGCGGGTCTGCCGCTGAATGCCCGCGGCGGTAACGACGACTTCTTCCAGCTGTTTGATGTCCGGCGCCATTGATACGCTCACCACCGTTCTTTCTCCTACCAACGTCTCCACGGAGGTGAGACCGATAAACGAAAAAACCAGGGTGGCATCAGGCGGTACCGAAAGGCTGAAGTTACCAGCAGCATCCGTGACGGTGCCGATTGCCGTACCTTTGATAACGACGTTCACCCCCGGCAGCGGGGAGCCGTCTTCCGCAGACGTCACCGTGCCGGTAACGTTGCGTTCCTGCGCCAGCACGCCCCGGCAAGTGAGGCTGAGACACAAGAAACTTAACAGTAAAATCCTATTCATACTTTTTTGGTTAATGTGAGTAATCAAAGCTCCCCCAATACACCGGGTACGGGGTGCAGCCTTATCAAAACTCCCAAAAGCAGAACGGAAAAGAATGACTTGAAAGGAGGTATATTACAGGGCGTGTTGTCACGCTTTTTGCGGCATGTTTCGAAAGAGCGCTGGTGTGACCGCTATTGGCAATTGGCTGTTGGCAATTGGCTGTTGGCTGTTGGCAGATTCGGCTAGATGGAGCGCACAGTTGCGTCCGGCAACTCACGTTGACTTGCATTTCGCATCCTGCCTTTCAACCGGTATTTAAACCTGCATTTTGACCTGCCTTTCAACCTGCATTTCCCCGTGTGAAACCTCACCCATCTGCTTGCGCATCTTAATTTCTGCTTGCGCACACCCTCTCCTGAAAGAGAGGGGAATCATCTGGTAGTCAACATCGCGTTCCTTCCACCAACGTTGCGGCCCAATGGTTAACGTGCAGGTCTCAGTTGCACGCCTGAGTTTCCATGCTAATTCTCCGGGAGAACTCCGCTTGCATCTTGCGGTTTATTATCGTTCAACCGCAGGTCAGTGAGGTCTCAGAGGTGCTCCGAACGATTTCGCTTAAATGGTTCCCTGTATTCCTGCCTGCGCGGCAAGAAAAATTTTACACTTAGATCAGCTTCTCGAGGTTGGCTTTTGCGATGGCTTCCGACTTGCTGTTCACCTGAAGCTTGGAGTAAATATTTTTGATGTGGGTCTTCGCCGTTTCCTTCGATATAAACAGCTCTTCGGAGATCTGCGTATAGGTTTTGCCCTCCGAGATCAGCTGCAGGATCTCCGTCTCTCTGCGTGTAAGCGGCGAGTTGGGATTCACATGGTAATTGTCTATGACCATGCGGGCGATGCGGCTGCTCATCGGCGCGCCGCCCTTCACGATCTCGTCCAGAGCCGACAACAATTCCATATAATTGGCGCTTTTGGTGATGTATCCGGACGCGCCCGCCTTCAGGGCCTCGAATACGAGCTCGCTGTCTTCATAGACGGTGACCATTATGATCTCACTGTGAGGGCTTTTCTCCTTGAATATCTTCGTTCCCTGAATGCCATTCATCCCAGGCAATTCAATGTCCATCAGAATGATCTCGGGTTTGTCGCGTGTTACATTTTCCAGCGCATCTTCACAATTGCTGTACGCGTTAATGACCATGAATTTCTGCGAACTGTTCACGATCAGGCTGAAGCTGTTCCGGATCTCCTGGTCGTCTTCGACGATCAGCACTCTCTTCTTAAAGGGTAAGGCCATATTTCAAACTTTTGTTTAATTCAAAGGTGAGGACGATCTTCGTTCCCCTGTTGCGGGTACTGTGTATACGTAAAACAGCGTTGATCCTGTCAGCTCTTTCACGGATATTTTTAAGACCGTTCGATTTTTCTATTTCAGCGGTACTAAAACCGACTCCATCGTCCTCGAACGACATGACAAAGCGCTGTTCCGCCCTCACAAGTGTAAGGGAAACATTGCTGGCTCCCGAATACTTGAAGGCATTGGTCATCACTTCCTTAAAGATGAGGTTTGCTTCCCTGCTGAAGCCATAAGGCAGCTTGCATTTCTCTCTCACCTCGTTGTATGCCCTGAATTTGATGTTCTTTTCTTCGAACAATTTCTCGCCGAAGTCGCGGATGTGCAGGAACAACTTTGACAGCTCGTCGTTTCCCGGGTCGATCGACCAGATGAAGTCACGGGTGCCGTTGTAAAGATATTTGGCGGAATCCTCCACTTTCGCGTACAGGTCTGCATTTCCGTTCTGCGCCGGGTGGGTGTCGCCGTTGAGCTTCAGCAGGCTTATGTAATTGATGATGCGGGTCAGCTGGTTACCCATCTCATCGTGGAAGTCGCGCGCAATCTCCTTCCGCAATGTTTCCTGTTCTTCCGCCCGTATCCGCTCCAGCATCACCACCTTGTCGACCTTGCTCTTGACGCGGAGGTATAGCACCAGGATGATGGTACCTGCAAACAGCACGAACAGGCCCACAAGGAAAGAGGCGGTTTGGTAAAAAGGCGTTTTCACGGTGAACGGATAGGCCAGCGCGGGCAGCGACCAGCTTCCCTGCTTATCCGTCGACATCACCCGGAACGTATATTGACCCGGAGGCAGGTTGCTGTACGTCACTTCGTTCATCAGGGAAGGCTGCGACCAGGTCTTGTCGAAGTTTTCCAGGTAGTACTTGAACTTGGCGGATTTCGGATAACGCTTATCCACCCGGTTGTAATGAAATGTGATGTGATTTTTGTCGGGCGGAAGATGCGGATCCACCGGTATCTTGAAAAAGCCGAAATCACTTTTGGCGTACTGCCGTATCTTGTATTCGCCAAAAAACAGGTCGACTGACGTGAGATGCAGGCCGAAGGATTTTCTTCCATGAAGGGGCGGGTCGTTGAAGCGGTATAACCCGTCAATTAAACCGAACAACTTTACGTCCTTGCCGAGATAGAAAGCATTCTGATTGGTCTCCACTCCGGTAAGCCCATTGTCGTTATCGTAGTGAAGATTTTCGAGGACCTCCAGCTGGCTGCTGAGCTTCAGGCGCGTAATGCCTTTCTCGGTTCCGATCCAGATGTAGCCGTCGGGATCTGCGGCGACGAAATAGATGAAATCCGACGGCAACCCCTGGTGGGTGGTGAGCATTTTCTTGACGTGTGACGCCGGATTGTAGATGGCGACGCCAGCGCCGCCCGAGCCAAGCAATAAAAGCGAATCGCGGTAAGGATGGATGGAAATGACGCTCGTGTTCTCGATCTCAGGGATGGAAATCGGCTCGACTGCGCCCTGGCTGTAGGCGCTGAACCCAAACTCATTTCCAATGAATAATTTTTTGTAAAAATTCGAATAGAAGCCCGCGTTGATGTTGTTCGAGCTCAATCCGTTTTGCATCGTGATGTGGCGGAACGATTTCCCATCGTAGTAGTTGATACCGCCCATGAAGGTACCCGCATACAGGTTTCCCTTCTCGTCGAACTGGATGCTGACCACTACCGGGCTTGAAAGGCCGTCGCGTTTCGAGAACCAGGTGAACGAATCCGTGCTGCGGTTGTATCGGCCCATTCCAAAACTGGTGCCGATCCAGAGGGTATGGTCGGGGGCTTCGGCAATGGTGTGAATCTGATTTCTGAACGGCTCTTTCTTGTCGAGGTACGACTTGAACTTTCCATTCTTCATTTTCCACAACCCCATCGTTGTCGATCCGATCCAGGTAGCTCCTTCGCTGTCGCGGTGGATGGCCATCACCACTTTCAGGTCTTCCGTGCCGAGGCGGTCGAAGTCCTGGATAAAGTATTTGAACAAGCCCATCCCGTGCGTGGCAAACCAGGTGTTGCCTTCCGAATCTGCGAGCACCTGGGTCACCTCGACGTCTTTCATGACCGTATCGATCCGTGTGCCCGCTCCGCTGATCTTCTCCTTCAGCAGCGCGGTTCCGCCGATGCGCGTCCAGAATATGTCCCTGGCCGAATCGTAATAAAGCACAGGATTTTTGACAGGTATGAAGGCGGGGATAAAATCGCGCTTGTCAAAATCGATGGTGAACTGACCCTGGTCGGTGACGAGCCAGACCTTGCCCTGATAGTTGAAAATATTAAAGATCTTTTTGAATTTTCCGCCGTAGGGAAGCTGGTAATCTCCGTTGCCGGTTCTTACAAAGAATCTGCCGTCGCTCGCACAGAGCAACGCCAACCCCTTCGACAGTTCCTGGCAGTAGCCGATGGTGATATCCGGTTCAAGGGTCCTCGACCAATAATAAACCGAATCGTTGTAGATTTTTCCCAGGTTGGCTGCGCCACTCAAAAAGAAGACCGTGTCATTCAACTCAAACACCCTCCTGATTCTCTTTGCATTTACCGGCGAGCCGGGCTGCGCAAACTTTTTGAATGCGACACCATCGAATTTCGACATGCCTCTGGGATGCAGGATCCAGAGGTTTTGTTTTGAATCCAGTTTCAATCCGAGAATGATGTTGTTCAGCAGTCCGTCAAGGGTTGTATAAACCTTGAATTGCCTCCCGTCAAACCGCGCCAGTCCCCCACCGTGGGTGCCCACCCACAGGTACCCATTTTTGTCTTCGAGCATGGTGTTCACCTGCGATTGCGGGAGGCCGTCAATGGCTTTGTAATTTCGCAGGGACCACGAATAATTCTGGGACAGACCGGCGGTCAGCCGGAATAACAGGAAAACCGCTAAAAAAACAGACCACCTCGCCATCTTATGCAAATTACGAGATATCAAGCGATAAAGGTATACCCCGCCATGCGGTATTAGGTGCCTTGCCCTTCCGGTTCATGGGGCAAACATCCTGCGCAATGCGCGATCAGTTCCCTGCGGGCTCTTCGCTCCTTGCGGAAGGCTGATCGGGAGATTCAGGATGGAGGGAGATCATCGTTTGAACCACGTCGCCTACGGGCCGTTCGTTGTCGTATGGAAGGCCCAGAAACGCGGCAATGGTCTTTGCAGCCTGGTTTTGATAAGTGCGGGATCGGATTTTCATCTCACCGAAGGCGGGAGTATCAGGCCCCATCACCGCAAACCAGATTTGCCGCGATCCGGAAACAATCAGCGAATGTTTTCGCCAGTTGTTTTTTCCCGATCCTCGTCCATGGTCGGTCGTGATGAACAGCGTGGTCTTGTCTTTGTAGCCGGGTTGGGATTGCACCCACTCCCATAAGCGCCCGATCATTCTGTCGGCGCGGTGGGCCGCCTCCAGGTAGCCGATGTAATCGCCGGCATGCGCGCACGCATCGGTTCCGTCGAAACTGATCAGGGTCACGCGCGGCCGTTCGCGTTTCAAATATTCCATCGCATATTGAAACGTCAGGGAGTCGGAGCGCACCTGCGAACCGGTGAGCAAGCTGTTCAGCTCACGCTCTTTTGTCGAAATGTTTCCTTCGGCGGTCTGCATCCCGGCGTTGACATAGATCTCAGACTTCGATTCCCTGAGGATGAATGGAAATACCTCCCAGGTGGCGAATGCTGCTACATCATTCCGGAAGCCGGGATTCTTTCCGATGGCCTCGAGCACCGTTGCGTGCGGATTTTCAATTCTTTTGTTTGACGAAATATCGGGATGATTAAACCCCACCAGCATTTCACTGTACCCGGGATAAGACAGCAGGTGGTGGTTGGTGCAGTTCACCTTGTTCCCATAATCGCGGTTTCCATACAACTGCCCCTGTCGCGCAATGACGTCCCAGAAAAACGGCATCAGCGCCGCCCGCCGTTGTTCGGGATCCTGACCGTGAAACGCCCGTGCACGAGCCGTGTCTTTCACATATTCGCCGTTGCGGAGGATCGACCTGTCCGCACCCTGGAAGAGCTCCTGCCAGCGGTATCCATCCAGGGTTACGATGATAATATTCTGTGTTTGCTGCGCCTGCAGCGGGAAAACGGAAAAAAATAAACAGACACAAGCGACAATGGTCAGATGATTTATAGAACGCATCCCACGATCAAAACAAAATCCGTTCCACTTGCGGATACGGTGCCGGTAAGGGTCGTTCAGGATGACTGGCACCGACGAATGCCCTCATATTCCGATGAAAGGCGGACCGGTCAAAACAAACGCGATATGGGGGCGCTCATATAATCAATAATTTCAGTATTTTACTTGCTTATATTATGTGGTCTAATTTTCATACTCACAGTCATTACTGCGATGGCAAGGGCGCGCTGAAAGACTATCTGGAAGTGGCGAAGAAAGTGGGGATGGAAAGCATCGGATTCTCCTCGCATGCACCCCTTTCGTTTCCCTGTCAGTGGTGCATGCAGCAAGAGAAGCTGCCTCTTTACCTTCGGGAGATCGACTCGTTGAGGTCATCTTATAAGGGAATCGAAATATATAAAGGCCTGGAGATCGATTTTGTTCCCGGCATTGTTTCCCCCCGCGATTTTACCGACAGGCTGGATTACACGATCGGGTCCATTCACTTTGTGGACGGCCACGAGGGGAAGCGGTGGGAGATTGATAACACGCTGGATGTTTTTGAATGGGGGCTGGAAAAAATATTTCGCAACGACATCCGGGCCGCGGTCACGCGATGTTACGAGCTCACGCGTCAGATGATCGCCGATGCTCCGCCGCATGTTCTGGGCCACCTTGACAAAATAAAGATGCATAACGGGGAGGGCCGGTTCTTTGACGAGTCGGAGTCGTGGTACCGGGAAGAAGTTGAGAAAACCCTGAAGGCGGTAAAGCGCGCCAACATCATTGTGGAGGTCAACACGAGGGGTCTCTACAAGAAGAAATCTCCGAACCCATATCCAAGTCCGTGGATACTGGAACGCCTGCATGCCGCGCATATTCCCATCACGCTGAGCAGCGACGCCCATCATCCCGACGAGCTCATCCGGGAGTTCGAGCACACCGCCCTCCAGCTGAGAGACGTCGGTTTCAAGAAATTGTCCATCCTGAAAAACGGAATCTGGAAACAGATGCCCTTCACGGAATATGGCCTTCACAGCTGAATCGATGCTCAGGCGAAAGCTCCGGGATTCCGGCGCGGTCTGGTTCACGGTCTACGCTTCCCTGGCGACCTTTTGCCTTTACACCTGCGTGTACGCATTGCGAAAGACGTTCACGGCTGCCACCTTTGAGGGCCTCAGCTATGGGGGTATCAGCTACAAGGTATGGCTCATTACCTTTCAGGTGGTGGGTTATGGGTTGGCAAAATTCGCCGGCATCCGCGTCATCGCCGAATTGAAAGCCAACGCCCGCGCCACTGGCATCCTGGCGATGAGCGCGATCGCCGCCCTTTCGTGGTTGCTTTTCGCCCTCGTGCCTCCACCTTACAACCTGATCTTTCTTTTCACGAACGGGTTTCCGCTGGGCATGGTCTGGGGAATGGTCATCGGGTATATCGAGGGCAGGAGGATGACCGAGGCCCTCGGCGCATCGCTGGCCGTGAGCTTTATTTTCTCAGGAGGACTCTGCCGATCAGTGGGGGGATTCCTCACGCGCGACTGGGGCGTGTCCGAATTCTGGATGCCCTTCACCGCTTCCTGCATCTTTGCTATTCCCCTCCTGGTTTTTCTCTGGCTCACAAACCAGGTGCCTCCCCCCTCCCCGCTCGACGAACGCCTTCGAACCCGAAGACAACCCATGGATGCACCTGCCCGCAAAAAATTCCTGAAAACGTTCCTGCCCGGCATCATCCTGTTTGTGCTGGCGTACATGCTGCTTACGGCCTTCCGCGATTTCAGGGAAAATTTCGCTTCCGACGTCTGGAAGGTCCTGGGATACGGAGATTCCCCCTCCATCTTCACGCAGACAGAAACACCGGTGTCTCTCGCCGTCCTGCTGATCATGGGCGGAATCATGTTCATCAGGAGCAACAAGACCGCCCTCCTGGTAAATCACCTGATCATCATCGCGGGAATGATCCTGATTGGTGTCAGCACCCTGCTGTTTGAAAGAGCGGTGATCGGCGCTCCGCTGTGGATGATATTCATCGGAACGGGTCTTTATATGGGATATGTGCCGTTCAACAGCATTTTCTTCGACCGCCTCATCGCGGCCTTTCAATATGTCGGTACCGTCGGCTTCATCATGTATGTGGCCGACGCATTCGGCTATGTCGGCAGCGTGGGTGTCCTTTTCTTTAAGGAATTCTTTGGAAGCGACATGAGCTATATGGACTTATTTATTGCCGGAGGTTATGCCACCTCCGTTGCCGGAACCGCGCTCATCTTCGCTTCGATGGGCTGCTTCCACTATAAAAAAGTATAGGGGATAGGTATAGGGTATAAGGGGGTAAACGATGTAACACATTTCACGATGAAAATATTAATGATAGCGACGTTGTTGTTGATACAACCTTATATTTATGCGCAGACGGCAGTTGTAGAAAAGCCGTTGCGGGTGGGGATCGCCGGACTGAGCCACGGACATGTGCATGGCATTCTGAAGGCGGCAGCGGCAGGCCGGCTGTTGATTGCAGGCGTCGCTGAACCGAATCGCGAACTGGCGGAGAGGCTCCTGCGCCAGTACAACATTCCCATCGGCGTATTGTATGCGGACCTGGGCGAGATGCTGGACAAAACCAAACCCGAAGCCGTGGCAGCCTTCGGTTCAATCTTCGACCACCTGCACGTGGTTAAAGAATGTGCGCCGAGACGGATCCACGTGATGGTGGAAAAACCGCTCGCCGTCAGCCTGGACCACGCCCGGCAAATGGAGGCGCTGGCAAAAAAATACGGGATAAAGCTGCTCACCAACTACGAAACCACCTGGTACGGCAGCAACCACGTGGCGTATCGGATGCTCCATGATGAGAAACAGTTCGGCGACATCGTAAAAATGGTTGTGCATGACGGACATCAGGGCCCGAAAGAAATCGGCGTGAACCAGGAATTTCTTGAATGGCTCACGGATCCTGTCTTAAACGGAGGCGGAGCGCTCATGGATTTTGGATGCTATGGCGCCGACCTCGTCACCTGGCTGATGAAAGGAGAACGCCCCATTTCCGTTTTCGCGATCACGCAACAGATCAAGCCGCAGGTCTATCCGAAGGTTGACGATGAAGCCACCCTTGTGGTCATGTATCCGAAGGCGCAGGCGATCATCCAGGCATCCTGGAACTGGCCCTATAGTCGCAAGGACATGGAGGTGTACGGGCAATTTGGCTATGTCATGGCTGACAGGGACGGGGTGCGCTACATGACCAATCCGGAGAAAGGCGAAGAGGAGAAAAAGATCCCGCTGCGGGAAAAACCTTATGACGACCCGTTTGATTTTTTTACGGCGGTGGTAAGAGGTACTGTCGTCCTGGGCGATGACGATCTTTCGTCGCTCGCTGTCAACATGGTGGCCATGGAGATCCTGGACGCGGCAAAACGATCGAGCCGCGAAGGCAGAGTCATCGCGCTGAGGAAGAAATGACCGGTCTCAGGCCGCGGGTTTCAGGCGATGAAGGCACTCGTCTACCAAATGGACGGCCCTTTCCAGTAGCACGGGGTTCCCATCGCGCATGCGGTGCAGCATCTTCTTCGCTTCCTGCAGGTAGACCCTGGCAAAGTCGGCGTCCTGGGTCAGGTGATCGTTCACGTTGTCGATGATGTCGGCGTACTTGATGGTTTGCGCCTGCGCGCTTACCGCTGACAGCCGCAATGCCTCCTTTTCCTTCCGCGTCCTCCGGTTCAGCCGGGGATAATTCGACTTGACAAACACATCCGTAAGCTCGATGACAAGCTCAACGGTTTTTTCCGCGTCATTTGCATCCATCACCTTTGTCAGCTCCAGTAGAATCTCGTCTGCCGTGACGGGGGTGTCCTCCAGTACATCATGAAGCAGCGCTGCGCAAAGCACCGGCAGCGCCCGGTCGTATTCGCGGACCATTTCCATCACCCTCACAGGGTGAACGATATATCGGTCATTTGTGTATTTCCGCATCTGATTGCCGTGCGCCCGGTCGGCATATCCCGTTACATATCTGATTATTTCAATTTCGGAATTATTCATATCTACCTTGTAAACAAATTTCGTGCGCTGAAATCCGGCGCGGCCTGCCGTTGGAGGGATTTTTTTATGAATGGCATCACTCGTGAAGCCGCCAGCGGTAAAAACGGCTGCTTCCGCCTGGTATATGCTGCGGGCTGCAAATTGGTAAGCGCCATTTATTTCCGGTGAGGGGAGAGATACAATTTGAGCCGGGTCAACAACAGGCCCGAGAGAAAAATTGTCAGCGTGCCAACGACGATGACCATGTTCACATGCAGATAATTTCGCCACCTGGAGTATTCATTGGGTATCAGGTGGGAGAAAGTCATCCAGAGGATCACGAGAATTCCCCCGGCTGTGGCGATCTTGGCGGCCGTGTTGCCGGTACTTCTGCTGATGATGCCAAGGAGGAACAAGCCCAGCATTCCGCCGGCGAAAATCCCCGCCAGTTCCCACCAGATATCCAGGAGGCTTTTCACCCCGATCATCAGCACGCCGACGGCGATGGCCATCAGCCCCGCCAGGGTCGTTGACACATACAGCACAATCAGCTGGCGTCTCGGTGAAACGTCCGGGTTGATGTAGCGCTGGTAAATATCTTTCAGGAAAACCGTCGCGCTTGCGTTCATTCCGCTGCTGATGGTACTCATGGCTGCCGACAGGATCGCCGCGATGATGAGCCCGAGGAGTCCGGCTGGAACTTTTGTAACCATAAAATAAGGCAGTACCCGGTCGCCGTAGTCGGCTGGCTGAAGAGACCCGACATCGACGCCCTTGTCCGCCGCCACCTGGCTCTTCACCGTGGCGATGAGTTCGGGATGCTGGGCAAAGTAGGCGTAAAGGGCTGTCCCGATGAAAAAAAATACGAGCGAGACGGGGACGTACCAGTAGACGCACAGCCAGACGCTCCTTGCGGCCTGTTTTTCATTTTTCGCCGTGTGATACCGTTGTACGTAATTCTGATCGATCCCA
>DASVOT010000574.1:0-7814 GCA_036383235.1 Chryseosolibacter sp. | reverse complement strand
GACAGCGCGAAAGGGCGGATCGCTGACATCTTCCATAGGTGCCAGCAACAGGGGAAATTCCCCCAATTCGATGTTACCAATTCTTACCATTCTTCTAACTTAGGCGCTATTGCATATAAAAAGCTGGGTGGCTTGTTTATATTTGCCAGCAAAGTTAAATTATTTCCGGAAGATGTTTGAAAATCCATTAGGTTCCCGCCCAGAAAAACATCCGGTAATCAATCTTATTGTTATTCTTCTCATGGTCGGGTTGGGTTTTGTCATCATCGGTCCGATCCTGGGATTTTTTCTTGCTCTTCCGTTTTATCACGGCGGCATGGTGGAGCTGGCAGAAGCGATTCAGCAGCCGCTGGAAAATCCCGATACGAAGATCCCGCTTTATATCATTCAGGGATGCGCCACTTTCGTGGGATTGATCGTTGCACCCACAATTTATTTAAACCGGGAACGGCAGTCGCTTTCCGGCTTCTTCCGCGACAAAGGATTGGAGTGGATACCCGTGATCGTCACGGTTTCGGTGGTCATTATCTTTATGGCAGTGAATTCAGTGTTCATTGAATGGAACGCTAAATTCAGTTTCCCGGAGTTTGCCAAGAACTTCGAGCACTGGGCGCGCGAGCGCGAGGACAACGCCGCTGAGCTGACGACTTTTCTTACCACGTTCTCCTCGTCGATGGAACTGATGCTTGCAATCGCGATCATTGGTGTGCTGCCGGCCATCGGTGAAGAGATTGTTTTTCGCGGTCTCATTCAAAATGAACTTTACCGCGGGACAAGAAATATTCATGTTTCGATCTGGATCGCCGCCGTTTTGTTCAGCGCCATACACTTCCAGTTCTTTGGTTTCGTCCCGCGTTTGCTGCTGGGCGCTCTTTTCGGCTATTTGTATTATTGGTCGGGCGACCTGAAGCTGGCCATCCTCGCGCATTTTGTAAACAACACCGTTTCGGTGCTGGCGCTGTATTTTTATCAGCAGGGCACCTTTTCTTTCGACGTCGAGAGTACGGAAGCGGCGCCTCCCAACGTCGTCGTTCTGAGCGCCTTGATAACGGGCGGGCTGCTTTACTATTTCCACAGGTATTTTCAGGATCGCAAAATATCCATTCATTGATCGTGACGTCGTCTCTCAAAAAATACAACAATCTCACGCAAAGGCTGATTACCGGCATCCTGGGCTCGGCGGCCATCATCACCGGCATATGCCTTGGGGAGTGGACGTACTTCATTGTCTTTCTCATCATATCCATCTTTACGTTGCTCGAGTTCTACAAGCTGGTCGGGCTGGATGGCCTGGCTCCTCAAAAAGCATATGGAACCCTTTGTGGCATCATCGTTTACTCCCTTTCATTCTTTGTGGAGCGGGATGCGCTCTCTTCGCGCTATTACATTGTTATCTTTCCGCTCATCTCCTGTATATACATGATCAAACTTTACAAGAAATTCGAGCGAAAGCCCTTCACGAATATCGCCTACACGTTTCTGGGTATATTTTACATTGCCGTGCCTTTTGCATTGCTGAATGTGATTGCCTATGAAGACAACCACTACAATTACGAGATCATCTTTGGCTTGCTCTTTATTCTGTGGGCAAGCGACACGGGCGCATATTTTGCCGGTACGCTTTTCGGAAAGAGGAAGCTGTTCGAGAGGATTTCTCCGAAAAAGTCGTGGGAAGGATTTGTGGGAGGAGCGGTCCTTGCACTGATCTTTGTTTTCGGACTGTCGCAGTTCTTTCATTCGCTTACACCTGGGCAATGGCTGGTCATCGGCCTGATCATCATTGTTGGCGGCACCTTTGGCGATCTGATCGAGTCGCTGCTGAAGCGCAGCATTGAGATCAAGGATTCCGGCGACAGCCTTCCGGGACATGGCGGCTTTCTCGACCGCTTTGACGGTTTGCTTATCTCGGCGCCGTTTATTGCGGCCTACCTCGAGATTCTCCACCTGCAACGGTGAAAGCAAAACTTCCCGGGCTCAAAACTCAATGCGATTTATGTATCTTTGCAACCGTTTTAAAAGCGTCAGGACTCGCGCTGCTACTTCAAAATCGAAATAATTCAGAGTATGGCATATATCGAACCCGCGCCCCTCAAAGACAGAGAAAACCCATTTGAGGCGATGATGTCGCGTTTTCATAAGGCTTCGCAGATCCTGGGACTGGAGGATGAGATTTACAACGTGCTGAAAAATCCTGCGCGCCAGGTGATCGTGTCGCTGCCGGTCACGATGGATGATGGATCAATAAGAGTTTTTGAAGGCTATCGCGTTATCCACTCCAACATTCTTGGCCCTTCGAAGGGAGGGATCCGCTTTGATGTGGGTGTAAACCTGGATGAGGTGAAGGCGCTGGCGGCGTGGATGACCTGGAAGTGCGCTGTTGTCGACATCCCTTATGGCGGAGCCAAAGGAGGGGTGGCGTGCAACCCGCAGGAAATGTCGGCGGGCGAGATCGAGCGGTTGGTGCGCGCTTACACAATGGCGATGGCGGAGGTTTTTGGGCCCGACAAAGATATTCCTGCTCCCGACATGGGCACCGGCCCGAAGGAGATGGCCTGGCTGATGGACCAGTATTCGCGGATGCAAGGCATGACCGTCAACTCCGTGGTGACGGGCAAGCCGGTCGTACTCGGCGGCTCACTGGGACGGACGGAGGCCACCGGACGCGGAGTGATGGTGTCGGCGATGGCGGCCATGGAGAAAATGAAGATCAATCCGTATAAGGCGACTTGTGCCGTGCAGGGTTTCGGAAATGTCGGCTCATGGGCAGCCCGTCTGCTGAACGAACGGGGGCTCATCGTGCAGGCGGTCAGCGATATTTCCGGAGCCTATTACAATGAAAAGGGCATCGATATTCAGGCAGCCGTTCTCTTTAAGGAGGGACATAAGGGTTCGCTCGTCGGCTTCGAAGGCGTTGAGAAGATCAGCAATGAAGAGCTGCTTACGCTACCCGTCGACCTCCTTGTTCCGGCCGCTACCGAGGACGTTATAAGAAGCACGAACGCTGCCGATATCAAGGCGAAATTAATTGTCGAAGGCGCCAACGGCCCGACCTCTTCAAAGGCGGACGACATCATCAACGAAAAAGGTATCCTGGTGGTACCGGATATCCTGGCGAATGCGGGCGGTGTTACCGTTTCATATTTTGAATGGGTGCAAAACCGGCTTGGTTATAAGTGGACCGCCGATCGCGTGAACCGCCGGTCAGACCGGATCATGAAGGACGCGTTCTCCAATGTCTACCGGACGTCGCGGGAATACAACGTCTCGATGCGAATCGCGGCTTACATGGTGGCGATCGACAAGGTCGCCAAAACATACAAATATCGCGGAGGGTACTAGTGAGATTTTCATCCTGTATCAGGAATGCGATATGTTAGGTGAAAAAATTCGCGCACGACTTTTAAAAGCAGGATGATTAGGTTTAGTTTTTGCGTTAACGATTAAAAGAGCTGACAAATGACTATACACCGTGAAGGGCATACCCTGTTATTCATCTTGCTGCTTCTTCTCTTCGGTCTCAACTGGCTGGTATTTTCGTATTATCCTGAAAGTCCCCTCATTCAGAACTCCGCGATACTGGTAAGCGTCATCTTTTATTTGCTGATCCTTCAGTTCTTCAGGAATCCCGTCTTTGAGATCACGCAGAACACGAAACACGTTCTGGCGCCTGCTGACGGCAAGGTGGTGGTGATCGAAGAGGTAGAGGAATCGGAATACTTCAAGTCAAGGAGAAAGCAAATCTCGATTTTCATGTCGCCGGTAAATGTTCATGTGAACCGTTCACCGGTATCAGGAGTGATCAGCTTTTTCAAGTACCACCCCGGGAAGTACCTCGTCGCGTGGCATCCGAAATCCAGCCTCGAGAATGAACGCACGACGATCGCCGTCAAAATGCCTGACGGCGCCGAAGTCGTTTTCCGGCAGATTGCAGGCGCGCTCGCGCGCCGGATAAAATGGTACATTAAGGAAGGACAGCCTATTGAACAGGGGCAGGAGTTCGGCTTTATCAAGTTTGGCTCGCGTGTCGACATCTTCCTCCCTTTGAACGCGATCATCACCGTCAAGGTGGGCGATATCACGAAAGGTGGCCGCACAATCATAGCCGAAATGCCCTAAAAGCATGCGTGTGTAAGCTATTTTTATCGACACGAACGCCCGTTGTTGCCGATATTCTTGCTATCTTTCGGACGATACCCCACATGCCTACCCCATGAAGAAGTCACCCATTCGTTTTTCATCTACTACGCCGGAGTTCTATTCAACCCTGAACCAGCGCGTAAACGAGTATTTCAAAAGCAGAAACCTTGACAAGAACGGCAACACCGAAATGATCGTAAAGACGGTGTTTATGTTTTCGCTTTACCTCATCCCCTACCTGGTCATCATGACGGGAATGGTGACGGGTATCTGGTGGATGTTTGCTCTGTGCGTGGTCATGGGAATCGCTATCGGCGGAATTGGTCTTTCAGTCATGCACGATGCCAATCACGGCGCGTATTCCCGCAAGCCGTGGGTGAACAATCTTTTGGGCCTTTCCTTAAATGTAGTCGGGGGCAACGCTTTCAACTGGAAAGTACAGCACAATGTACTGCATCACACGTACACAAATATCCACGATGTGGATGAAGATATCAGCCCGCGCGGTGTGCTGCGTCTTTCGCCGCATGGCGAATGGAAATCGTTCCATCGCTTTCAGTATTTGTACGCCTGGTTTTTTTACGGCCTCATGACCCTTGTGTGGGTGTTGGTGAAGGATTATGTCCGCATCGTCAAGTACCAGAAGGATGGGCTTGTGAAAAAACAAAAAGCGAACATCGGGACGGAATGGACCGTCCTGCTGTTATCGAAGATTATTTATGTGCTTTATATTTTTGTGATCCCTGCGCTCATTCTGCCCCTGGCGTGGTGGCAGACACTGACCGGCTTTCTCATCATGCACTATATCGCCGGCTTTATCCTTGCGATCATTTTTCAGCCAGCGCATGTCATTGACGGCACTGAATATCCTCTGCCGGACCAGGAGGGTAAAATGGACAACAGCTGGGCGATTCACCAGCTGCATACCACCACCAATTTCGCCAACAACAGCCGCGTTTTTTCATGGTATGTTGGCGGCCTCAATTTCCAGGTCGAGCATCATCTGTTTCCCGGAGTCTGCCATGTTCATTACCGCAAGATTTCCAGGATCGTGGAGACCACTGCCAAAGAATACGGCCTGCCCTACAAGTCGGAGCGGACGTTTCTCGATGCATTGCGCGGGCATGCCGCCCTCCTGAAGCAGCTCGGTGCAAAGCCGGTTCTCCAGCAGGCCTGAACCCTTTCCTGTTCGACTCAGATCCCGGCCGCCTCTGACATTTACATCGCGCACGCCGATCCCGTTAAGCCCGGTGCTGCCGGATCGCACAATCAGAGTTGAAAAGGCCGGTTAAATAATCCTAAATGCTTTTGCCTCTCCGGAAACGCGGTTCTCATGAAAGGGTAAGAGGCCCTCACGCCTCAAGTGCTAAAATCTTTCGGGTCGACTTTGCGCCTCATATGCCGTGACTTAAATTGCAGCTCAACAGACAGCGCATGTTATCAGCAGACGAGTGTTATGGCATATTCCAAAAGAGCATTGATGACTATCATCTAAAGGACAACATTGACTCTCCACTGGAAAATCCGTTTGCCGAAGGCTCCTTTGAGTCTTTGTTGTATCGCAAGAACTGGATCGATACCGTTCAATGGCACCTGGAAGATCTCATCCGCAAGGAAGATATCGATCCGGTGGAAGGCCTTCGGCTAAAAAGAAGAATTGACCGGTCGAATCAGGAGCGCACCGATACGGTAGAAAAGATGGACGACTTCTTCCTTGAGGCATTCAGGGATGTCAGGTTCGTCCCCGGCGCCCGGATTAATTCAGAAACCCCTGCCTGGCTCTTGGACCGGATGAGTATCCTGATGCTGAAGATCTATCATATGAAGGAGCAAACGGAACGAAAGGATGTAAGCGCCCACCATATCGGCAAATGTCGAGACAGGCTGGTGATCCTTGAGGAGCAGAAGGAAGATATGCGGAAAGCCTTCGATGAGCTCATCGCGGATATCGGAGCGGGTACCCGCAGATTCAAAGTTTACCGGCAGATGAAAATGTATAACGATTCAACCCTGAATCCGGTGCTCTACCAGAATCGCAAAGGCGGAGGTAAGAAATGATTGACCTGTTCGCCATTGCCTTATTTCATGGATTTCCCTTATTTTAAGGCGTGCCTCCTGTAAAGATCCTTGTGCTTCGCTTCTCCGCCATGGGCGATGTGGCGCTGATCGTCCCGGTCATCCGTTCCTTGATCCATAACCACAAAGAGGTGGAGGTGACGATGGTTACCAGACCCCAGTTCGCGCCTTTCTTTTACGACATTGAGCGTGTAAAAGTCTTTCCGGCAGACGTTGATTATACGTACAATGGTTTCTTCGGCATTCGCGACCTGTTTCGCACCCTGATCAAAAAAGATTCGTACGACGTGGTGATCGACCTGCACGACCATGTGCGCACGATGGTGTTGAGAACATTCTTCCGTGTTTTTTTTACCGATGTCGTGGTCTTCGACAAGGGAAGAAAAGAGAAAAAGGCGTTTGTAAGGAAGACCAACAAGATCACCGATCGTTTGCCGCACAGCGTAGAGCGATACCGGCTGGCTTTTGAAAAAGCAGGATTCCATTTTGACATCATTCCGCCTCCATATTTTCCGTTGAACGAAACCCTCCACGAGGCCGCCCGCGCATGGTTGCAGCAAAGCGGCCTGGAAAAGAAAGAGAAATGGATCGGTATCGCTCCTTTTGCCAGGCACGCCACAAAGATATGGCCACTGGAAAACTACGGTCTGCTAATGGAAGCCGTACTGCGGAAGACAGATGCGAAATTTTTCCTTTTTGGCGGTGGCAAGCGGGAGGTCAAATACTTTGAGAGTCTCCAGCGGAAATTTCCGGAGAGGTGCATCATCGCCGCAGGGCAATTGAAGATCAGGCAGGAAATTGCGCTCATGAAGAACCTCGATATCATGCTGTCGGTGGATTCCGCCAACATGCACCTCGCGGCGCTGGCGGGTATTCCCGTGGTATCCATCTGGGGCGGCACACATCCGGATGTTGGTTTTGCGCCGGTCGGGAATAACAACACCCTTATTCAGATCAGCACGAAGGATTTGCCGTGCAGGCCCTGCTCTGTCTATGGCAGGGAATCCTGTTACGTAGGAGGCTTCCCATGTCTGACGAGGATAACGCCCGAGCTGATTGCCGGACAGGTTCTGCAAAAAATAACAGAAGAAGACGCGTCGTCGGGTCGGCGTTAGCGATGTGCCGTTAACGGGAGGCATTCGATAATTTTTATCTTCATTGTTCATTATGAAAGCGATCGTCATTACCGCCCCTGGGCCGGCGGAGGTGCTCAAGATTCGTGAGAGGGAAAGGCCGTCGCCGGGCAAGGGCGAAGTTTTGATCCGGGTTAAAGCCTCCGGGGTAAACCGCCCGGACGTCGCTCAGCGCAAGGGCAATTATCCCGCGCCCGCGGGTGTACCGTCCGATATCCCGGGGCTCGAGGTATCCGGCATCGTGGAGGGGCGTGGTGAAGGAGTGACGCAATGGAGCACCGGTGACCGGATATGCGCCTTGCTGGCAGGCGGAGGTTATGCTGAATATGCCGTCGCGCCGGCAGGTCAGTGCCTGCCCATGCCCGCTGGCTGGGATTTCCCGCAAGCTGCCTCTCTGCCCGAAACGGTGTTTACCGTCTGGCACAATGTATTTGAACGCGGTGGACTAAAGGCCGGAGAGCACTTGCT
>DASVOT010000573.1:0-2327 GCA_036383235.1 Chryseosolibacter sp. | reverse complement strand
ACCCATTCGCGGAAGCCACCTTCCATGTTGTAGAGATTCTTAAAACCCATCTTGTCCATAAGCTGAGCAGTTTCCCCACTCCTGCCCCCGGAAGCGCAATACAGCAAATAGACTTTGTTCTTGTCGAGGCGCTTGAGGGCCGGCTCGAAGTTGGGCCCGAAATAATCAATCTCGACGGCGCCTGCAATCTTGCCGCCCTTGATTTCATCCGGAGTCCTCAGGTCGATGACTACTTCATCTTTGAGTGAGTCCATTGCCTTCCTGAACTCCGTCACGGACACATTGCGGATGGTTTCCTGCCGGCCCTGCGAAAAGGCTTCCATCGTTCCCGCCACGACCAGCAACACAACAATTACATTTTTCATTTTATTTTATATTAAGATTCTTCAGGTAAAAGCGCTCTTGTCAGACATATCCCGCCATCCAGTAGGCCGCAAATCCCACCCATTCCCGTGCCAATTTATGCCAAATGACAATGGCCTCCACCTTGGGGACGAAAAAACTGTCCGGATACCAGGCGGTGGGATAGGCGTAGAAATCGGTGCTGAAGGGATCCATTGGCAAACCCACCTTCCGGTAGCATGCCAGCGACCGCCGCATGTGAAAGGCCGAGGTGATCAGCAGACAATCGCGGCTGACGTATCCCCTGTGCTGAAGGATCTCTTTCACCTTGGCGGCAGACTCATGTGTGTTGCGCGTCTCGTCTTCCACGAGGATCACGCTGTCGGGCACACCCATTAACACCATCGCCTCCTTGAACGCATCAGCCTCCCTTTCCTTGATATCGATCAGCCGTCCACTGCCGCCGCTGATCAGTATTTTCTCGACCAATCCAAGTTTATAAAGTTGCACGGCGTGGATGACCCGGTCGGCTCCCCGTTGAAAATAGACGCGGTCGCTGGGTTCGAGGCGGGGAATCACGGCTCCCGTCAGCACGATGCCGAGCCGATAAGGATGCATGCGGTCAAATGCGACAGGGTCAGTCTCCCAGGCGCGCATCACCTCATTGGCGATAAACTCATTCGAAAAGAACAAGAGCAGCACCACGCCCGCGATTGCCAGCCGTCTCTTCCAGGCCGGATGCCTGATGAACAGCGATGCCAAAAGACACGCGCAGATGACCGTAAGGGGTGTCATCAGGTAATTCAGCGTTTTTGAGAGGACGAAGAACATGTGCGCCGGTCGCTATTTTTTCTCAAAACGGTGGGCGAGGTCTCCCGGTATTTTAAGGATCTTTCGCAGGACATCGTAATATAATGTGACGGCCAGGAGGAAGCTCATCAACCAGATCACGGCCACATTAAAGTAAAACGTATCGAGATCGGCATTCAAAAAATGTTTTGCGGGCATATAGAACTGAGCGTTGAAATCAACGAGGTTCTCCGGCTCTGGGTTTTTGTAGACCGGGAAGATCTTCTGGATGAGCTTTCCGTCTTTCTCAATTATGCGATTCGTTTCCCCGATGTTCTTCACCAGCTCCGCAACCGATTCGTTGTGGTATTGCTGTCGGAAAACTTCAAACTGCGCGCGTTTTTCTTTCGTATCCGTCAGCGCGGCGACTTTCTCTTCTTTTTTCTTGTCCGCGGCATTGTATCGCCTGATGTAGAAATTATTTAGTTGTGTGAGAAACTCGGATGTTTTCGTGTAAAGGCTTGAATCAAAATGCGACGGGACAAAGTCCGCCAGGGGCAGCAGTTCCTGCTTTCTCAAAGTTTTCAATTCCTTTCCGATCTCGTTGCGGATGACCTCAAGATTTTTTGCCACCCGTTTCTGAATTTCCGGGTCGGGGTTCCGATAATTCACCAGCGCGAACTGGAGTTTTGTCTGGATTTCGGGGATGAGGTAGATCTTTTTAAAATCCGACTCAGCCATGATCTTATCATAGAGAAAGAATTCCCGCTCATACCGGTTTTCCTTGAACTGGGTGACCATGGCCGCTTCGAACGCCCACCGCGAGGCCATGAGGTCTCCGACAAGCGGCACCGTCTCCACGTTTCCGATGCGCGGATTCAGTTTGTCGAATTTCACCACCACACCGCTCAGAATAAGTTGAGGAATAAGGAGCAGGGGAATAAGAATGTATATCGTCACCGCCGAATTGAAAGCGGAGGAGATGTTAAGCCCGAGCATGTTCGCAAAACACGAAGTCGCAAAGAGAATGAACCAATGGTGAAAGAGCATCCCTCTGATCTCAAGGATATAGTTGCCCACCAGCACAAACATGAGTGTCTGGATGGCGGAGAGCGCAACTAAAATTCCGATCTTGGAGAACAGGTAGCTGCTCCGGCTGAGGTGCAGGAACTTTTCGCGTTTCAGGATCTTCCGGT
>DASVOT010000572.1:0-12894 GCA_036383235.1 Chryseosolibacter sp. | reverse complement strand
CGATGGGAAGAACCCGAAGCGGTTCGCTGGCGCAAAACGCTCCGAGCCTGTGTAGCCAAGGTTAACCTCGACGAGATACCTATGACCGAACTCGTAAGTAACCCTGCTGGCCAAAGCCTCATTATAATATGAAAAATCTGTCTCTTTGCTTTTCTGCTCGCGGTTCATAAGCAGCAGGCCGGTAACGGTGTGGTCACCGAACGTGCGCGCATAATTCAGGGATGCCTCGTAGTAGAGATTCCTGTAGTAACCGTCACGCAGCCCGCCTACGTTGATATCCAGGGGCAGCTGCTTGAAGACTTCATTGCCCTGACCTGCGCGGGTCCATGGATTCTCATCCGTACCGATCTTCGTAAAGTCGAGCCTGTATTCGGGGAATGCCCAGTTGGCGGTAAGCGTGCGGCTTTGAAACCAGGTGTTCAGCGAAACCTTTCCCTTTAATGACAAGCCTTCCGTGATAAAGTCGAGGCCCTGGTCGAGGATGAGGTCGGTGTAAAGTTTCGAATCGGTGTCTTCGTTGAATTGTCCGTTGTTGACTGAATTGTACGGGTTTCCGGTGTATTCGCCATACGCCTGCGAGTGCCGCAGCCCGCGGTCTTCAGGGTAGTCGGGGTCCGGAACTTCGTCGAGCACCCACGCGGGGAAATACGCCGGGAAACGCGCCGGGCTGGTCGAGTAGAGGTTCCGCCACGGCGAGTCGTTCGGCTCGTTCTTGATGCCGGTATCGCCGCCGAGGTTGAATGAAAGCACCGTTGACTTGCTTAAGTTGAAATCGACGTTCGCGCGGTAGTTGTAACGCGTGTAACGGTAATTCTTGTCGTACAGTCCGACTTTGGCAGCATCGAAAAAGCTGCCCTCATTCGTATAGCCCAGCGAAGTGAAATACCGGATGTACTTCGTCCCTCCGCTGAGGTTGAGGTTGGCGTTCGCCGTAGGCGCGTAAGGTTTCGTGAGAAGGTCAAACCAGTTTACATTCGGGAACCTGAGCGCATTGAGGCGCGACGAGGGATGCCGGTATTCATCCAACTCCCACTGGGGGATCAGCTCCTGGAACTGTTGTCCATTCATGAGCGCCGTGTTGTACATGCTCATGGTCGTATACGAATCGATGTGGTCCGGTATCCGCGTCGCCCTTTGTACGCCGTAAGAGGCGCTGACCTCGAGTTTGGGAGTTCCCAGTGCGCCGCGTTTCGTCGTCACAATAATTACTCCGTTCGCGCCCTTCGCGCCAAACACGGCTGTTGCCGACGCGTCCTTCAGTACCGAGAGCGTATTGATCTCATTGGGATCCAGGTCTGAAAAATCCCGTTCAATGCCGTCCACCAGCACAAGGGGAGAAGATCCATTCCAGCTTGAAAGGCCACGGATAACAATTTCAGAGTCGTTATTCCCCGGCTGACCACTTTGCTGTATGGTTAAAACGCCGGCAAGCTTTCCGGCGATGGCGTTGGTCACGTTCGTCAATCCGGAACGGACGAGTGATTTGTTGTCAATCTGAGTGATGGCACCGACCACGCTTTCCTTTTTCTGAATGCCATATCCCACTACTACAACTTCAGACAACCCGACTGCCTCCTGCTCCAGCTTGACGGTGAACTCCGACTGAGCGCCGATCTCAACCTCCTGGGTTTTCATTCCGACAAAACTGAAAACGAGGGTTTGGGCATCCGGTGCAACTGTGAGCGTAAAGTTTCCGTCGGCATCGGTAACGGTGCCCAGGCTGGTTCCCTTTACGACAATCGAAACGCCGGGCAACGTGACTCCGGCTTCGTCTGTGACTTTGCCGGTAACGGTTTTTTCCTGTGCGAAGGTCTGGTGTGCCAAAAACAGGAGGGACACGCTTAGTAGAACTGCAGTAAAGTGCCGAAATCGCAGCTTACTACTTCGTGAGTAGAATTGTTTCATTTTCCGTTAGGTTTAATAGGTAATAGGTACTCAAAAATCCGAATAACCTGTACGCGGCCCCGATGAAAAACATCCGAACCAGCATGCAGGTTTTCCGTTAATCTATTTCATTCTGCACCCGGGGCGGTTGGCCGCGCAGTGCATCACTTTACGATTCATTAGGCATCGGTCCCAGCCCTATGGCTGTAATTCCACATTGCGGCGCGCCAATCAGGCAGAACGCTATCACGAATCAACAACCCGAAACCAGGAGCAAGACACTGGCTGCCATTTTTAACCACTGGCAAATCCGGGGTCGCGCGCTGCGCCTGCCGTCAACCGCGGGCTTCCGATCAACTCTGTCGATATTGGCCGATATCGCTGCAAACAGCGTCCGCGCATCCTCTTCCTTCCATACGAACCCGTTATCGGATCCTGTCTTGTCCGCATCCAGCCATGCCTCCAGCCTGGTTCTTTCCGCTGGCGAGACACGGTCATGCATGTATCGCTTCAGCAAACGGTCAAAATTCGAATTTTCAGCCATGTGGAAACTCTTAAAGCCAATAATACAAACCGGAGAACAAGTGCAGCATTTACCTTTTTTCGCCTGGCTCTTCTCTCTATAATCGAAAAGACAAGGCAAATCCCCCATGCGGTCCCAAAATTTTTTTTTGAAAATCCGGAAAAAACGCTTTCCGGCCACCGCAGATGGACCAGAGCCGGAATTTTATAAGGAGTATGCCCGGCCCGGCGAAAGGAAAGAAAACACCCTCAGCCAGCGTTAAACCGGTTATAATCATTCTGATAGACGCTCCTCAGATGCTGAAGCGCCGCAGAGATATGCTTTTCAACGGTCTTGGTGGAGATCTTCATGTGAAGTGCGATATCCTTATAGGGCAGCTCATCGTCAAAACGGAGGCGGAACGCTTTCTGGCATCGCTCAGGCAATGCCGATACACTTTTCTCGATCAGTAAATAAATCTCCGAAAGGTCCTGCGATGGGTCGAGGATGGTACTGTATTGCCCGACAAAGGATAAATAATGCTCCTCGTATCTTTTCTTGACGCGGCATCGCCGTATATGATCGATGACCTTATATCTCGCCATTTTGAAAAGGTACGCGCGCAGGGAATTGAGCCGATGAAGCGTGTCGCGTTTGGCCCATAGCCATTCAAATATTTCCTGAACGATTCCTTCGCAGTCTTCTTTAACAGGAATGCTTCTGCGCGAATAGCTGATCAGACAGGGGGCGTAGGTCTTGTAAATCACTTCAAAAGCATGGCGGTCGCCCTCCACGAGTCGCTCAACCAGTTGCTGCTCAGTGTATTGACATTCTGACCTCATATGGCAGGCGTCACGTTCGCATTTAAAACACACGGGCCCCCGGATAAACGGTGCGCACATAACGCGATCTCAACTGCCCGCCATCCGGACCGCAAAGCAAACTCGTAGAATCTACCCATCGCGACACATTATTTAGGGTGAATAAAAACACAAAAGCAATTCCTCCAGACAGTTCATCTTCGCTAAAAGTGTGATGCACATCCTTGGAGACTTCAGCCAGAAAGCAAATGGACAAAAACAGCGGGCACCATCTGAATCCCGCGCTCGACTGAACTTATGTACTTCGTACGGCTCTTAAATAGAGACGCAGGATAATTTTCAATGCCTTACTGATTTAGAAAAAATTCTTTTCAAAATGTAAAAAAAATATATCGCGACCAATAGGGGTGATTCGAATGGTCGGTAATTCAGGACAGCGGATTACATCATTTGCGGCAACGCGGGGCAGGATGGCACAGGATGGCATCAGAGGAAACAGGATGGCACAGGATGGCGTCGGAAGTAACTTTAAGGGATGTCAAAAAGTTGCGGAACGGACAATCTTTTAGCCGCATTCGCCCCATGCACGGGCTTTTTTAACGGTATGGCTACACTATTGTGGGTTCCCGTAGCAGGAAGGCGGTGCGAAAAAGCGGATGCGCGGGCGATATACGCCGCGAATCGGCCTAGCGGTAAAATTCTATCTCCACCCGGCGATTGACCTCGCGCGCCGATTTCCCATTTTCTGTTGTCAGCGGTCTGCTCTCGCCATATCCATGCGTTGTCACGCGCTCTTCCGCAATCCCTTCTGCGACCAGGTAGGCCGCCGCACTTTTTGCGCGTCGCGACGACAACACCGCGTTGTACTCCGCCGAGCCTACATCATCCGTGTGGCCCGACAAACGGACTTTAAGATCCGGACGTTCGAGAAGATAGCGAACCACTTTGTCAAGTGAAGAATAAGAAACGGGCATCAGCGCGTAGCTGTTAAACTCAAACTGAATATTTTCGAGAACATACACGGTGTTCAACCGCGGTTCTTCGCCTGCAAAGAGCAACTCTTGTTTTTCAGGGGGCTGCCACGGAAAGACGGGGGTCACGCTCACGTCATCGATGTAATAATAAGCGCTGTTCACGAGCATCGGTTGTTCGTCGGGCCGAAAACGGATGTGGTAAACGTGCGTGCTCCCGTTGGTGGAAAAGTTGCCGATGGTAAGGAACTGTTCATTGCCTTTTGCCCTGTACTCCGCGGAAGCGATTTCCCATGAGCCGGTTTCAAGGGTCAAAGCCGAGTCTTTGACGAATGTGAACGTTGGCTCCAGTTTCAGGGGCCGGTCATCGTAGGAGGTCTTCACGCTGTCGGAGATCAGCAGGCCGATGCGGTCAGTGCAGTATTTCGAGTAGGAAGACAACTTATAACGGAATTCTACATGATACAGGGAATCCCTGACGAGCGGGTCGTTCAATTTACAGTGCAGGTACTCGCGATACTCTTTGGCCAGGCTCATCCAGGTGTAAATCCCTGCGTATCCATTTCCTTCGAAGGCATCTGAAATGCCCGCCCAGTTGTAGGGCACGCCGGCCTCCCCGTTGCTGCAGGAATTAAAATAATCCGGGGATCCGGAGTTAACCGATCGCCAATGTGGGACTCTGAATTCAGCCGGCGCCTGGCTGTAGCCTCCGGGGCAGACCACGTAGTCCTCAAAACCTCCGTTGGGCACAAGGTTCTGGGCTGACAAAAGGCCCGGAAGGCCGGCTGCGGTCAAAACAAGAGAACGGAAGCAAGGCAAATTCATTCACGATCTTACTTGTAATAGGTCACTTCCACCCGGAAGCGCGGATCGATCGCGCCAAGCCTGTCGTACGCGGATTTGGAAATCCTGATGATAAGCTTGTCCGTCAGCGCAGTGTCAGGCAGCTTGCCCATCACCCGCACGAACACCTCGCGGTTGTTCATTTCATTGCGCACTTTCAGGATCGTTCCCATTGGAGCGGTGCGGTGCAAGGCGAGGTATTTACGGTTTCCATCCGTTCCTTCGATGAGTTCCGCCAGACCGCCTTCAACGATCTCGTCTCCCGTTTTCAAAGACTCGGAGATGCGGATCGACTCGGCGGATTGTCCCTTGGGTACAGTCCTTTCCGCCACGGCGCGGTCATTTTGGGGAGGACTTTCTTTCGCCGGCAGCGGACTGGTGCGGGGTTCTGTCTTAGGTTCTGTGCCCTTTGCTGTCTGCACGGGCGGATCCGGAGTCGTAACACCGGGCCGCGTGGCGACTTGTTGCTCAGGTTGCACAACGAAAAGTGTCTGTCCGATGTTCAGGTCCGTCCCCTGCAGGTGATTCCAGGCCCGGAGCTGGTCAACCGAGATCCCGTATTGCCTGGCAATGGAAAACAATGTCTCTTTCTGTTGAACGGTGTGAACTCCTTTTTTTGAAATCATCGCCGTGTTTTCAGCCTGCTCTTTCTGGGCCTCGTTGACAACAGCGGGGGGCGACCGTTTGATGACAAGTTCCTGTCCAATAGTTAAGGCGTTGTCGGTGAGGTTGTTCCACCGCTTAAGATCGTCGACGGACACCTGATAAACGCGGGAGATGGAGTAGAGTGTTTCTTTAGGGCCCACCACATGCACCAGCCCTCCTGCCGGCTTGCGGGCTGGCGGCAGATAGGGAACTTTGAGGATCTGCCCGATCTCCAGTCCGCTGCTGGCGGAAGCATTATATCGCAGAATGTCAGTGACCGTCGTGCGGTATCTGCGGCTAATGGCGAACAGTGTTTCTTTTTCTTCCACCCGATGGATCACGAACGTTTGTCCGTTGATGGTCTCCATACCAATGGAATCCATAGGATGATTCGGCGTTAATGATGCAACGAGAAACAATAATTTTATCATACTATTTTATAGCTAACCAGCTCGTGTTTATTCTTTACAAAAAAGAGATGATCTGAAAAGATAAAGAATGTATCCAATCCAACCCCCCTCAGGTTTTCTCCCAGCTTTTCGGTAAGGATCAATTCGCCTTCCGAATCGAATATGTGCAAATAGTTGGCCAATTCCCCTTCCTTCACATATACCGACGTCGCGATCAACGGCCCCCATTCAAGGTATTCGATGCGGAACAAGGGCTGAATTCCCAACCGGGTCTCCAAAAAATTTTTTACGGATTCAAAATGCCCGGAATGCTCTTCATACTGAAACGGTCGAATTACAGGAAAATTTTGCGAAACCCCCAAATCAAAATCGACATCCTGAAGCGGTTTACCTGTAAACGGGTCCAAAACGATCTCCCGGGAAGGCAATTTCGAATCGACGCCCCTCACATAGCGCCTGCCGGCTGCGGAAAGCGAAAAGCCATTATACCACCAGGCAAGTTCATTCCTGAGCACATCATAAGCAAGGAGGGACTTTTTCTCCGGGTTAGCCTCGTCGGTATAAAGGGTGAAGAGCAATATATCTCCGGCCACACCCGCCAGGGTGATCCACCAGGGCTCTTCCAGTGAAACATCTTTCCATAACCATTCATTATTTCGTAAATTCAGCGCAGAAAAGGATACTCTCTTTTGCTGAACATCTCTCACTTCCACGAACAACCTTTTGTTGTCTTCGTCAGCGAGCGTATTCCAGATAAGGCCGGCAAATGCGTGCGATGTTCTAAGGTCCAGTTTGTCTGCCAATTTCGCGATCCGTTATTTATAAGGCCCTGTATTGATTGTTTCGGGAATATTCTAAAGGTATGAAAAAATCGATCCTCTTCTTTGCCGCGTTCCTTTCGATGGCCTCGCTGATGGCGCAGGAGAAAAAAGTGCTGGTCATGGAAATAAAAGACGTCATCGATCCGCGCATGCACCGGTATGTCGACCTGGCGCTGAAGGATGCCGAACACATCAATGCTGATATCGTCATTATCGAGATGGATACCTATGGAGGGGTGCTGACCGACGCGAAGGACATCGTGGATAGGATCATGCATTTCAAGAAACCGGTGTGGGTCTTCATCAACAGCGACGCCGCTTCCGCCGGTGCGCTGATCTCGATTGCGTGCGACAGTATTTACATGTCGCCAGGCGCCAGCATCGGCGCAGCGACAGTCGTCGACGGACAGGGACAAAAAGCGCCGGATAAGTACCAGTCGTACATGCGGTCAATCATGCGGTCGACGGCCGAAGAGAACGGACGCGATCCGGCGATCGCAGAGGGTATGGTCGACGAAGACCTGGAGATCAAGGGCATCAAGGAGGCGGGCCACATCCTCACGTTCTCGACATCGGAAGCCCTTGAGCACGGCTACTGCGAAGCAAAAGTAGAGTCTATCCAGGAAATACTTGAACGAAACCACATCAGCAATTACGCGATACATAATTTCCAGCTGGGATTTTCGGAGAGAATCATCCGGTTTGTGTTGAATCCCGTCATCAGCAGCATTCTCATCCTGGTCATTATTGCCGGTATCTATTTTGAAATGCAGACTCCCGGCGTTGGTTTTGCGGGACTGGCAGCGCTGACGGCCCTCATCGTCTACCTGGTACCCTACTATCTCAATGGCCTGGCAGAAAACTGGGAAATACTGGCATTCATAATAGGCATCGGACTCATTGCGCTGGAGATCTTCGTTATTCCGGGGTTTGGCGTGACGGGTATCGCGGGCATCGCCCTCACCGTTGGTTCGCTGTTTTTGATCATGATCAACAATGATGCATTCGATTTCAAGTTTGTGCCCATGAACGAGCTCCTCTATGCGATGGCTGCCGCCATGGGAGGCACGCTGGGCGGAATGATCCTGCTGCTGGTCGGCGGCTCGCGCCTGCCCGATACCCGCTTCTTCAGGAAGATCGCCCTGACGGAAACCCAGAACCGGGCGGAGGGTTATGTGTCCACTCAATTCACAGAGTCGCTCGTAGGCAAAAGAGGAACGGCGGAAACGGTGCTGAGGCCAAGCGGAAAGGTAATGATCGACGGCAAAATGTTCGATGCCTATACGCGCGGTGACTATATCGACAAGGGCCAGCCCGTTGAGGTCATCAGCGATGAAGGCTCCTCCCTGAAAGTGAAAATTGTCTCGAAATTTGAATCCGTATGATTACTTTTGTGTTATAACCTCCAGACAAAACAAAATTTACTGTTTCCCGGCGACCGTTGCCGGCAGCCGTGATTCCAACTTTAACCAATAACAATTTTACCGTATGGAAATTTCCAAAAACAAAGTGGCCTCAATTCATTATACACTTCGCGATGATGAGGGAACTATAATCGACTCGAGTGAAGGCCGCGAGCCGTTGCAGTATCTGCATGGCGCGGGTAATCTTATCCCCGGTATGGAAGAAGGGCTGGAAGGCAAATCGCAGGGTGAAAAACTGAACCTCACGATCGAACCCGAGAAAGGGTATGGTGAAAAGGACGAGAACCTGATCCAGGAGGTTCCCAGGTCAGCCTTCGGCGATCAGCAGGTGACTGCGGGCATGCGGTTCTCAACGAACCAGGGCGGCGTCGTAACCGTTACGGACGTGGGGCTGAACAGTGTTACGGTGGATGGCAATCATCCGCTGGCAGGCGTACAGCTGAACTTTGCCGTCGAGATCGTCGAGGTAAGAAACGCTACCGAAGAGGAGATTTCGCATGGTCATGTACACGGCGCGGGCGGTCACCATCATTAATTGACGGATTCATTCTGTTTGCCAATACGAAACAAGAGCGTAGCATCAGATCCTGCGCTCTTTTTCTTTTTGAGTCCTATCGGAGAAGGACAATCCTTCCCATGTATTCACGCTCTTGTTCTCCGCCCGTGACCACGAGGCGATAGACGTAAATTCCGCCAGGCAAACTTCTTCCATCCTGGCCGAGACCATCCCAGGTTATCCGGTTCTTTCCCGTGTGAAGCCCTTCCGGGTAACCGGACCATTCGCGAACAAGCATGCCGGTAACGGTCAATATCTGAAAGGTGAACAAATAAGGAATATCGGTCCGACCGGTAACGGTCACGTCGACATCCGTCTGAACATAAAAGGGGTTCGGGTGTGGGGCATCTGCAACTACCGTCCGCTCGTGCGCGACGATAAAACTGATCTCATAAGGCGACTGACCGCTTGCGTTCCCGCTGGCATCGCCGGCCTGAACCCGAAGCCTATATGTTCCATCCGGCAGGTCGCGCGGTGAGAAGTCGACCTGGAAAGGACCGGCGGACGTGGCAGGTTGCCAGTGAACCTCCGGCGCGGAAAAATTGATTCGCCTGAAAGCGCAGGCGTCGTCTTCACAGGGAAACGAAAGGAGCACACTGATACCCAGCGTATCTTTTTTCTGTAAAAAAGGATTCTCATCCCAAAGACGGATCCGTATGTGCGGATCCGGTGACACATATTCAAGATTCTCCGGAAACCTTCCGTCGAACGTAACTTCCAGCACGGGATGAAAGTGATCGGAGATCACCTCCACGTAGGCGGGTAACACCATCACGTTGTTGTCGTACGATTTCTCTTTCTCGAGGCGCGGATTGACAAATACTTCCACGTCATTCAATCCTTCCTTTGAAAGGGTGCTGAACGGAAGGGTGAACAGCGTGGTGTCGCCCGGCATCGGCGATGCAATGTTCAGGTGCAACGGCGACCTTCCGGGATGGAGCCGATTAAGCAGATCATAACTCACGACAAGCGAATCGGAAAATGTTTTGTCGGTGACATTCACAAATCCGAAGTCGGCGGCGGGTGTTTCGCCTTCGGCGACAACCTGCGGGCTGGCCGGTCCTCGGAAAAAGACAATGCCCTCGGGCACGGGTTCGAAAAACACGAGCCATTTCGCCAATTGAACGGGTGTAAGGTTGAGGTCGTCAGCGCTGGCATAAACCAGGCGGATGAAAGGATATTTCCCGGCGTCGATGAATGAAAGATCCTCTCCGCTCAGAGCGTTGATCCTGAGCGTGTCCGTTCTTCCCCCCGTGGTGATGCCCAGGATGGCAAAACTGAAAACATCGGCCGTTTCAGCCTCCTTCCACTGCGTAGTAATCCGGTCCCAGTGCAAGGCGGGTCCAATGGCAGGGGAAGACATTACGCCGGACGTATATCGTCCGGAAATCGTTGCGTTCACCTCGAGGGAAGTTTGCGGCGGCGACCCGCGGAAGATCGTTGCGGTCCCTTCGGCTGAGCCCTTTCTTCCAAAGATCACTACGGGCTCACCGTCGCCTATGCCTGCGAGCTGCATCTCTGAAACCCCGATCGCCGCAAGGCTGGCCCGCGCCTCCGCCGGCCATTGAGAATAACCGGCGTCGCCGATGTTGAACAGCACCACCGAGTCGCCCGCGTGAATGTTTTTTACATATTGAAGGAGATCATCCTGCCCGCCGGTCGCAAGTTCCTGCGGGGTGAAACTGTTTATAACATACGGCTCGCGACCGCATAGCAGCTTTCGCCCCCCGTATTGATACAGCAACTCGTACCAGGTGAAATAAATGCCCGGATACGGCTGGGTGGACCTGCGGTCAAAGGCAACGAGGTTAATGGTGTTGTTGCGACATGCCCCTCCTTCATACAGGAGATTAAATTCAGCGCCGTTTATTTTCACGCTTACTGAATCGCGTGGCATGCCAGAAGCGGAAGAGAAGGTTTTGATGGCAATATCGCTGACGGTCTCTTCATATCGAAGCTTTCTGATCAGTGGGTCCTGTACGAGCCCGATGCTCTCGTTTCCCTGAAACTGCGGGAAATGTACCTGCGCCCATCCCTCCGGTCCATCCTTGATAAAGGTGAAAGAGTACGACGCCCACGTCTTACTTTCATTTTCCTGCGGGTCGGCAATCCGGGTCCGCCAGTAGTAAACGGTCGTATCCGACGGAAGCAGTTGCACCGCCTGCCTTCCTAGCACCCGCGCCGTCACACGGTATTCCTGTTTGAAGCCACTGTCGAAGGTTGCGCTCGTATCGATCTGAATAAGGAACTCACGTTCACCCGCCTGCAGGTCGGTGAATTGGAATGAGACTTCCAATTGCGGGCTTTTTACAATACTGTAGTTATAGGGATATAAATTGCGCGTGCTGTTCGAAGGAATAAAATACTCGAAGGTCGCGGTATTATTGGACTCGCTGAGCTCATCCATGAGATTGTCCGCATCGACGGTGATCGAAAATACGTTGATGCCATACCCCTCTTTGTCGCGATTGCGTATGAGCAGGGTCAACGTGTCGCGACAGAGCACGGAAGGAAAAATGGAATCATATGCGATGACCGCTTGATCGGCGCTTTGCCGGGTCACCTCGACGCGGAAGCGTTTTCCGACGGCAATACCGTAATTCCTGACGGGAATGTTGATCTCAAAGGAGTCGCTGTAAGCGGTGATGGGCTCCCCATTGAAGCCCGTGAGGTAGACCTCATTCGCGTCGATCGCAAAGTCCGGCTTGCCGGCGCCGAACAATTTCAGAGCCGGGTCACCCAGCAAAACCATCTGCTGTACCTGTGAAACCGATTCAGGCGTGGATCCAAAAACTGAAATGTACCGGCGCGCCGCCTCCTCCTGCACCTCGCCGACACTTTTTTTAATAAAGACCGAATCGCCAAAAGCGACATCATAAAAAACGGATGAGTATCTCTTCAGTGACGAAACCTGGGCAAAAGAGCTGTGCGCGATCAACCCGATGGCGCCTTTGTCAGGCGTCTTGATCCAGTTCTCTCCGGAAATCTCACCATTCAGAAAAAAGGAGCCTGCGCTGCACCCGTTCATGAACAGGAAGGGGTACTTTCCGGTGTTGTCATACCCCATAACCGGATCGCTGACAAGTCCGATGTCGAAGTCAAGTGTATTCGGCGCGGAATGCCCGAAGAACGTGATCAGTCCCAACCCCTGGTTGATCTCGTCGGCGATATTGATCAGCTTGACGTCAAGCGAGCCCTTGGACACCGGTTGCACCTGAGCTCCCAGGTAGACGTCTTCGGCCACCGACTGGAGACCCTGTAGGACCGCGCGGAACGCGGCCGGCTCCCCTTCTTCGATACCTCCGCTGAGGTGGAGGATCTTCTTGCGCCGCAGGTCGTTGAACGGCAACGCATCGCGCGTTTTCACTTTTTCCAGGTAAGCCGCCACTTCGCCGGGGCTTGTTGCGCTTAGCCTGCCAGTTGCAATGCCGGGCACATTCGCCGCGCCGGACAGTCCGGAAGAAAATGCCATATCCGACGCAGGATATCCGGCGGTCGGAACCAGATCCCTGTATTCGGGAAAAAGACCGGGATTCCGGTAGTAACCATAGTTGACGTCGAGGCCCTTGCCGATGAGGAATAAATAATCAGGGATCCTGACCGAGGCGAGAAATTTCAAAAACTGAAAAATAGCGCGAGGCGAAGGTTCTCCGTAATTGAACTGGTCATAGAGCTGGTCGACGTCTACCACCAGCGTATCAAATCCTCCGCCCTCGGGTAACGAGCGGTATTCCGCATACGCCTTCACGGGATCGACATAACCGCCGGCCGGCTTTCGGAGGTCCGCATGCGTGATGACAACATAGTTGGCCCCGCCACCGAGGTTCCGGAAGAAAACCTTTCTCATCCCTGCCGGAGGGAGTGCCTCTGCCGTTGCTAGAAGTTTTCGCCGGCCGGATGCCGAGGGGACGACCGCATTCAACGAGCCGTCAAGCGAGGCATCGATCGCAATCGTTGCAGCATCATCGGTCACATCGAACAACCGCGTGCCGGGCGCGGGGTTCTGTATCCTGATGT
>DASVOT010000571.1:0-3986 GCA_036383235.1 Chryseosolibacter sp. | reverse complement strand
GAAGACGGTTAGTCGCGATGGTACGCTCGGGCAGGCGCTTGCCGCGCTGGGCGTAAAGCAAGAACGGATGGATGAAGTGTCGCTCATAAATGGCATGAACCTGAACGATGCGGTTCAACGCGGCATGCTGATCAAGGTGCTGGAGTGACAGGCGTTGTATAAAAACCCGCGGTACAACATTTTTAGCGCATACCATGAAACCCACCCTGACATGAAAACGGTACTGGTTCTGTTGCTGATGTGCGCGGGTTTACCGCGGCTGCTTGTTGCCCAAGATTATATACCAATTTTTTCCAGGGACTATAGTTCCAGGTTGTCTGTTGAAGTGGATCCGATCGCTTTTCTCTACGATGGTTTATCTCTGAATGTGCGGTATCAACCGATGTTCAGCGACCGTTTTCTCATTGGCGTAAGTGGATACTGCCTTGACCTGCCGCAGCAGATAGTCGACTTTAATCCGGAAAACCGGGATGAAGGATGGGCCGTCAGGATCCGCAGCGCCTATATGCTTCATGGAGAGCTGTACGCCAAGACGGCGAACAACGGCTGGTTTATCGGTGAACAGATTGGCTTTCAAAGCTTCAGAGTTTCCAACTCGCATGAGTTCACGGCTTCCGCCAAATTTAATAATCTGTTGCTCATGACTTATGCGGGCTACACCTGGCATCCCGCGAAGGGAGCGTTTTACTTCAAGCCATGGATAGGAGTCGGATACACCGAAAAAGTGGATGGCGTCAACACCGCGGGTAAACTGAAGTACAACATTGCGCCGCTTTTTCCGTACATGACCATCAACGCGGGCTATACGTTCTAATGACGCAGCATCGACCGCGGTTCTTTATTTGCGAACAGTGCACTGTTCAATTCTGACCACTTTACAATCCCCATTTGTATGAGGGTGCCTGCCTGTTCCCTGCGTTTGCCCTCAGGCCTGCCTTTCTCCCCGGTCCACGGCTTCTGGCACATATATTGGGATAGAGCCGCAATATCATTTTTTCAAGAGCGTTTAGTGTTACATGCGAAAACTCGTTTCGTTTTTTTGGTTCTGTTCAGGAGCAGATGCGGAAATCCTGAAGAAATGCCCGACAGAAACCGCGAAATACACCGGGATTGGCGCGACGGTTTTTTTTACTGGAGTTTTCGCCCTTCTTTCGGCATCGTATGCCCTGTACACAGTATTTGACAATGTCTGGTCGGCGGTTGCTTTCGGCCTGGTGTGGGGAATGATGATCTTTAACCTCGACCGGTTCATCGTGTCGAGCATGAGGAAAGAAGGGAAATTCAGCCGTGAATTTACGATGGCCATCCCGAGGATCATTTTGGCAATCCTGATATCCGTAGTGATCGCGCGCCCACTCGAGCTGAAGATATTCGATAAGGAAATCTCTCCTGAGCTCGTTGTCATGGAGCAGGAGAAGTATTCCCAGCAGGAGACTCAGTTGAAATCGAGGTTTGTGCCCTACCAGGACAGTCTGCGTTCACAGATCGGTCTCCTTAAGAATGAGATCTTGAAAAAGGCGGAGAAACGCGACGAGTTGATGAAGATCGCGCAGGAGGAGGCCGACGGAACGGGAGGAAGCCGCCGGCGCAACCTGGGGCCGATCTACAAGGTGAAGAAAGCGGATGCCGATCAGGCGGAGAGAGAGCTTGCTGACCTTACTGCCCGCAACCATGCTCGGATTGAAGCCATGGAGACGCTTCTTTCGGAAAGCATCAAGCAGATGAATGTTGAATTCAGCTCGCTTGAAAGGACGCGCTTGAATGGACCCGCAGCGAGATTGGAAGCGCTGGACCGAATTACCGGCAGCAGCCGCGCTATTTTTTGGGCGCACGTGTTTATTCTGCTCTTGTTTATTGCCATCGAAACGGCGCCTGTGTTCGTCAAGCTCATCTCCCCGAAGGGTCCTTATGACAACCTGCTGAAGATCGCTGAACATGGATTCGTCGTAGAGGAGACGGAAATGACCGCGAAAGCCACCGCGGAATCCAAGAAGCGTACGGAGATTTTTCCCGAAAAAGAAAGAACGTACGTCAGCAATCGCCTCGATGCGGAGTTGAATCGTTGATGCCGGTGTACGGCGTCCGTTATGGTTCGTCGATGACGAGTACTTTGTCCATTACATCTCCCGCGCGGATGAGGTCGATGACTTCGAGTCCTTCCACTACTTTCCCGAAGACGGTGTGATTCCGGTCCAGGTGACTCGTTGTACTGCGGCTGTGGCAAATAAAAAATTGTGACCCGCCGGTATTTCTCCCCGCATGTGCCATGGAAAGAACCCCGCGGTCGTGATACTGGTTGTCGCCGTCAAGCTCGCATTTGATGGTGTAGCCAGGACCGCCGTTCCCGATTCCGTTCGGACAACCTCCCTGTATGACAAAGTTTGGGATCACCCGGTGAAAAGTAAGTCCATTATAAAACCCCTTCTCGGCAAGAGAAATAAAGTTCTTTACGGTATTGGGAGCGTCATTCTCGAAGAATTTGATCTTCATCACGCCCTTCTTCGTATGGATTTCTGCAGTCTTCATCGTTGTTGTTTTTTGCGGACGCAAGTTAGCATCGCCTTAAGACTTTGGTAACGTTTTTTTTATGAAATAGCGTGCGCTGCAGAAAAAAACCAAAGAAAAAAACGGGTGTCCGTGGCTTGGCGGCTTTTTTTTCGCCTGTTTTGAGGGGCCGACGGAGGATCTGTTTTCGTTAATCAACTGGTTTCCTATGGAAAGATGTATCAGTGGCAAAAGGATGTATCCGAGCCAGGAGGTGGCGGAGGACGTTTTGATCGAAACGCAGACCCGGTTCGAGTACGGCCCTGGTAACGGGCCCATTGCTGTCTATCAGTGCGAAGACTGCGGCCGCTTTCACCTTACCTCGAAAGGGCCAATGAATGCGCGGCTGGCGAAAGCGCTGGCTGACGGGACGATCAGGAGGCAGAAGGAAGCCAATCGCTGGCTTGATAAATCCAGGAAGAAGTAACGTCATATCAGAACGGACGTCTCGTCGCCCAGGTCCGCGTTCTCCGTCGATCTCAGGAAGGGCTTGGCTGTTAGCAAGACTACGAGCCCACCGAGCGAGCACAGGGCCATCACTCCGATCATTGGCATAGCGGTACCGTTGTGCAGGACACTCACCAGCGCGGACGTAAGGGCGCCCATTCCCATTCGGAAGCTACCCATGAGCGAAGCCGCGCTGCCCGTATGCCTTCGGAAAGGAGCCAGCGAAAGAGCGCTTGTGTTCGGATTCGTTACCCCGTGACCCATCAGAAAAAGGGCGATGAGCCCGACAAGCCCGTACTTGCCAAACCAGCCAAGCCATGTCCCGGCACAGAGTAACAGACCAATCGCCGCCTGGAACGCGAGCGCTGTCCTGACAACCTGGGGGCTCGTAAATTTTCGGAGGAGCAGGTGATTTAGCTGACTGGAGCCGATGATAAAGAAAGCAATAAAGGTGAAGATCCACCCGTATTCCTGCTCGCTTGCATGATAGAGGTTCATGAACACATCGGCCGAGCCGGCGATGTAAGCGAACGGGGCTGCCGTTGCGATGCCTCCGGCCAACGTGTAAACGAGAAACTGGCGTTGCTTTATCACGGTGTAAAAGTTGCCCAGCACGGCGCGCGGCAAAAGGGAAATTGTGGGGTCTGGACCCCGCCCCTGGGGAAGCACAAAGTACACGGCCGTCAGGATCATCATCGTCAGCGCGGCGAGGATGATGAAGATGGATTGCCATCCCCAGGCCACCGTGACGTATCCTCCTACCGCGGGAGCAATCATTGGCGAAATGGCGATCACCAGCGTGATGAGGGAAAACGCCTGAGCCGTCCGGGCAACGGGGAACAGATCCCGCACCAGCGCCTGCGAGGCGACCATGCCCGCGCAGCCGCCCACTGCCTGCAGCAAACGCATCGCGATCAGGGCATTGGCCGAATGAGTGAAAGCACAGCCTACCGAGGCGCCGACGTAGAGAAGAAGCCCGATGTAGAGTGGCCTTT
>DASVOT010000570.1:0-3526 GCA_036383235.1 Chryseosolibacter sp. | reverse complement strand
GTTTAAATAATTTTTGAAATATATATGGATATCTCAACCTTAATCGAATCGTTTGCTGAGTTCGCGAAACAAAAGAACATTGACCGGCCTACGATGATCCGTATACTGGAAGATGTATTCCGGAACATGATTAAAAAGAAGTACGGAGTGGATTCGAGCGGAAAGCCTGTTCCCACAGACAACTTTGACATCATCATCAACGCTGACAAAGGTGACCTTGAAATTTACAGGATCCGCGAGATCGTGGAAGATGATTCCGAAGACATCTGGGACCCTGACAAGATCAGTCTCACGGAAGCCCGGAAGATTGAGCCGGACTTTGAAGTGGGCGAGGAGGTTTCAGAGCAGGTCGATATCGAGGAGTTTGGGCGCAGAGCGGTGACCACTGCCCGGCAAACGCTGATGCAGAAAGTAAAGGACCTGGAGAAAGATATCCTTTACCAGAAGTACAAGGACATTGTCGGCGAGATCATTACCGGCGAGGTATACCAGGTGCTCAGCAAGGAGGTCTTACTGACGGACGGGGAAGGGAACGAGATCTCCGTGCCGCGGAGCGAGCAGATTCCGAAAGACCGCTATCGCAAGGGTGAGAACGTGAGGGCTATTGTTCACAAGGTAGAGATGGTTAATGGCAATCCTAAGATCATTCTTTCCAGGACATCGCCGGTCTTTCTGGAGCGGTTGTTTGAGCAGGAGGTGCCGGAAGTATATGACGGACTCATCACGATCAAGAAGGTTGTGCGCGAGCCCGGCGAACGCGCGAAGGTAGCGGTGGAATCTTATGACGACCGGATCGATCCCGTGGGCGCATGTGTCGGTATGAAGGGATCGCGCATTCACGCCATCGTCCGCGAACTGCAGAACGAAAACATTGATGTCATCAATTTCACCGAGAACCTGGAGCTGTACATTCAGCGAGCGTTGAGCCCGGCGAAGATCACCTCCATCAAGATTGACAAGGACAATGGCCGCGTATCGGTCTATCTGAAGCCGGATCAGGTATCGCTTGCGATTGGCAAAGGGGGGTTAAACATCAAACTGGCGAGCCGGCTGGTCGGTTATGAGATCGATGTATTCAGAGAAGTTGCCGAAGGCCAGCAGGATGAGGATGTGGACCTCGATGAATTTTCAGACGAGATCGAGGGTTGGGTATTGGATGAGTTGAAACGCATCGGATTGGACACTGCAAAAAGTGTCCTCAACCTGAACAAGGAGGAGCTCGTTCGCAGAACCGACCTGGAAGAAGAAACTGTTGAGAGTGTTTTAGGGGTTTTAAAGAAGGAATTTGAATAAATAAATTCGATTCAAATAAAGAAATTAGAAAATCATAGGGATATTTGAGCATGGCAGAAGAAAAGATGATACGGTTAGGGCAGGCGTCACGGAAACTAAACGTTGGACATAACACCATTTTGGAGTTTTTGTCCAAGAAAGGTTTTTCCGTGGAGAACAACCCCAACGCCAAGCTTACCGGCGAGCAGTATGCCATGCTGTCAAAGGAATTTGCCTCATCGGCCTCGGAGAAGCTCGAGGCGTCTAATCTGACCATTGGTACCAAGCACGTGGAAGCGGTTACTTCCGAGCGTGAAAAAGAAGCAGCCAAGAAAAGGCAGGAAGAGGAAGAGAACATTCTCATCAAGAATCTTGGCTCCAAGGAGCTGAAAGCGAAAGAGGAAACGAAATCGGAGAAGGTTGAGCGTGAAAAGCCCAAGCTTGAGGGCATCAAAGTTCTCGGTAAAATTGAATTAGAGAAGAAGCCGGCCGGCAAGAAAGCAAAAGAGGAAGTCGCTCCTCCGGTTTCTGAAGCCGCTGCCGCGGTTGAAGCTCCCGCTCCGCCGGTCGTTAACCCGGCGCCTGAAATTGTTGAAGAGAAGCAGCCGGAGCTGGAGTTGATCAAAGCCAGGGCGGATAAGTTGAAAGGACTGAAGGTGGTCGATAAGATCGAGTTGCCCGTCGAGAAGGAGAAGAAGGGTCCACCGGTGGCTTCATCAGACCTCAAGGAAGACAAGAAAGGAAAAAGGCCCAGAAAAAGGATCATTACCGATCAGCCGCAGGCGCAACAGCAGCGGGGAGCGGCACGTCCTCAGCCACAGCGAGGTCGTCCTGGCACGGGGCCGAGAATCCAGAAAGAAGAGCCCACTGAAAAAGAGATCCAGGATCAGATAAAAGCCACTCTTGCGAAGCTCAGCGGCGGCAGCAAGAAAACGAGCGGCTCGAAATACCGCAGGGAAAAACGGCAGGCTTTTTCCGATGCGCAGGAGCAGCAGATGCTTCAGGATGAAAAGCAATCGAAAACGCTGAGGGTATCTGAATTCATATCAGCAAACGATCTGGCTTCGCTGATGGACGTGTCCGTCAATGAAGTGATCTCTGCCTGCCTTGGGCTCGGAATGTTTGTGTCGATCAACCAGCGGCTTGACGCGGAAGCGATCACGGTGATTGCTGATGAGTTCGGATATGACGTTCAGTTCGCGTCGGCGGAAGATGACCTTAATATCCACGAGGCTGCGGATGCCGAAGAAGACCTGCACCCACGCGCACCCATCGTGACCATCATGGGTCACGTTGACCATGGTAAGACTTCTCTCCTCGACTACATCAGAAACACGAAGGTAACGGCCTCCGAAGCCGGCGGGATCACCCAGCACATCGGGGCTTACGACGTAACCACCAAGAGCGGGAACAAGATTGCGTTTCTGGATACCCCCGGTCACGAAGCCTTTACAGCGATGCGCGCGCGCGGAGCCAAACTTACTGATATTGCCATCATCGTAGTGGCGGCCGACGACGATGTCATGCCACAAACAAAGGAAGCCATTAACCATGCGCTGGTTGCGGCGGTACCGATCGTCATCGCGATCAACAAAGTTGATAAACCAAATGCGAATCCCGACAAAGTACGCGAATCGCTTTCGAAGATAAATATCCTTGTTGAAGAATGGGGAGGCAAATACCAGTCGCAGGAGATTTCCGCGAAAACCGGGCAGGGCATTGACGACCTGCTGGAAAAAGTATTGCTTGAAGCCGAGCTTCTGAACCTGAAGGCAAATCCGAACAGGCCCGCCTCCGGATCTGTGATTGAGGCGTCGCTGGATAAAGGCCGCGGCTATGTCGCCACCGTCATGATCCAGAACGGGACGCTGAGAATGGGTGACATCATTCTGGCGGGCCCGCATTACGGGCGCGTGAAAGCGATGTTCGATGATACCGGCCGGAAAGTTACCGAGGCAGGACCCGCGACGCCCGTAGTGGTCCTCGGTCTCGACGGGGCTCCGCAGGCCGGCGAAAAATTAAATGTCATGGAGAGCGACCGCGAGGCGCGCGAGCTGGCGACGAAGAGAAGTCAGCTCCTGCGTGAGCAAAGCATGCGGACGAAGAAACATATTACGCTGGACGAAATCGGCCGACGTCTTGCCATCGGCAACTTCAAGCAACTCAATGTCATTGTAAAAGGTGACGTGGATGGTTCCGTCGAGGCGTTGTCCGACTCCTTATTGAAATTGTCCACACCGGAGGTGCAGGTCAG
>DASVOT010000569.1:0-5005 GCA_036383235.1 Chryseosolibacter sp. | reverse complement strand
CGTCCTGACCGATGCGGTTTACGCCGACTGCATAGCTGAGGTTCTCGATCGCCCTCGCCCTGAGCAGGATATCCCATGCGCCTATCCGGGTCGTTGGCCAGTTCGCCACATAGACCAGCAGGTCGTAATTGAGCCTGTGGTTGCGCGCATCCCAACGATTGCGGCTCCACACCGGGAAGCGAAGGTCATAGCAGACGAGCGGGCAGATCCTCCAGCCTTTCCACGTGCCGATCAAAAGACTTTCTCCCGGTGAATAGACTTTATTTTCACCCGCCATCCTGAAAAGGTGGCGCTTGTCGTATGTCTTGAAGTTCCCCCCGGGTTCCATCCAAAGCAGCCGGTTGAAATACTTGTCGTGAACCCTGACAATGTAGCTGCCGAGCATCAAGGCCCCTGTCTGGTCAGCCATCTGCTTCATCCATTTGAAGGTGCGCATGTTCATGTGCTCGGCCAGCTTCTGAGCGGCCATCGTGAAGCCGGTGGTGAACATCTCGGGCAGAACAATCACGTCTGTGGTATTTCCGATCTGCCAGACTTTCTCTTCAAACATGGCCAGGTTGGCTTCAATGTCCTCCCAATGGAGATCGGATTGTATCAGCGTAACTTTCAGGTCCTGCATAGCATTGTAGTGGTTTTCCGGATAATGCCGGGGATGCAAAGAAACGCCATTCAGGGCAAAAAGTCTAAGAAAAACTGATCGGATCCCCCGCGGGGGCGCCTCAGAGCGGAACAGGAGGCAGGGATGAACTTATTTTTCTCCTGACGGTCAGATCTTTTTAAGGATCGCGGCGGCTTTCTCCAGCGTTTCCCTTCTTTTGGCAAAGCAGAAGCGCAGCAGTTGATTGTCGCTCCTGTCTTTATAAAACACTGAAACGGGGATGCAGGCCACCTTGTGCTTCTTTGTCATCTCCTCCGCCATCCCGGTATCCGGCATTGAGGAAATGCTCTTATAAGAGAAGACCTGGAAATACGATCCCCTGCTTTTCAGCGGCTCAAAGGAAGATCCGCGCATCTGCTCGAGGAAAAAATCGCGCTTTTCCTGGTAAAACGCGCCGAGGTTCACGTAATTCTGCCGGTCCTTTAAATATTCAGACAACGCATACTGAATGGGCGTGTTCACACTGTAGACGATGAACTGGTGGGTCTTGCGAACCTCCCTGGTGAGGTATTCCGGGCCGACGACATACCCCATCTTCCATCCGGTTGCATGAAAAGTTTTGCCGAAAGAAAATATCGCGAGGCTCTGCGACGCCAACCCCGGAAGGGTCAGCACGCTCTGGTGCGGCTGACCGTCGTACATGAGCCTTTCATAGACTTCGTCGCTGAGCACGATGAGGTTGTGATGAAGCGCGATCTTCTCCAACTCTTCAAGGTCGGTTCGTCTAAGCGCAGTCCCGCTGGGATTATGAGGCGTGTTGACCATGATCATGCGCGTTTTGGGTGTGATCTTTTTCCTGACGAGATCCCAGTCGATGGAGAAATCGGGAAAAGTGAGGTTGATCTGAACAGGGATGCCGCCGTTGAGCCGGATGGCCGGATCGTAGGAATCATAGGCCGGGTCAAAGAGGATGACTTCATCGCCCGGACTGATAAACGCCGAGATGCAGGCAAAAATACCTTCTGTCGCCCCTGAGGTGACGGTGATATCCGTCTCCCAATTTATCGGGCGTTGGTAGGTGTCGAAGATGATCTGCGAAAGCACCTGCCTGAGGACAGCCACCCCCGGCATGGTGGCATACTGATTATGCCCGCGCACCATGAACTCGTTAACAAGGTGGATCAGCTTGGGGTCGATGTCAAAATCGGGAAATCCCTGTGACAGATTCAGGGCGCCGTGCTCGTTCGCCATTTTGGTCATGATGTCAAAAATGGTGATGCCGACATCGGGAAGGCGGGAAGAGATCGTGCGCATTGGTCGTAAGGGGTTAACAGGGGAAGGACGGCACTTCCCGCCCGGCAAAGTTATTTAATGGTTATTCATTTCCTCACCGGGGCCAGGATCCTGTATTCCGTTTCCACCTTCCCTTTTGAAATATCCGCAAGCTTGCCTTTGAGTAAACGCTTTTTCAGAGGGGTGAGGTAATCAACAAACATCTTCCCCTCGATATGGTCATATTCATGCTGGATGATCCGCGCCTTCATCCCGTCGTACACCTCCTCGACAGGGTTCCAGTTTTCATCGTAGTAACGGATCTTAAGCTGACCCTTTCTTGAGATTCTTTCCCTGATATTGGGAATGCTGAGACACCCCTCTTCAAATTCCCAGGGATTGCCCGACTCTTCTATCAGCTCCGCATTGATAAACACTTTCTTGAAATCCTCCATCCCGGGTTCATCCTCCAGGCCGGTGCCATCTACGATAAAGAGTCGCACGCTCTTCCCGATCTGCGGCGCCGCCAACCCGATGCCATTTGCCGCTTCCAGCGTTTCATACATGTCGCCAACCAGCTGGCGGACATCGGTACCGCGCTCAATATTTTTCGCCCGCTGCCGGAGGACCGGATCGCCGTACATGACTATAGGATAAATCATTGCGCAAAAATAACAGTTTGTAGGGACGAAAGCGAACCAAAATCAGGCCATTGTGGCCCTGTGGAGATCCGTGCTGACGCCTGAACAGGCTCAGGCTACCGGTTCGTTTGTCCCAGAAATGACTGCAGGATGATTGTGGCGCTGATCCTGTCCACATTCCCCTTTACCTGCCGTTGTTTTTTTTTCATACCCCCTTCAATCATGGCTCGTTGAGCCATACTGCTGGTAAAGCGTTCGTCCACTTCGTGAACCGGCTTTCCGGGAAATTCAGACTTCAGGGCAACAATGAATCTTCGCACATCGGGTGCGATGGCGGAATCCTCATTTTTTAACGTCCGGGGCATGCCGATAACGAATTCGTCAACGGCCTCGCGCGCAGCGTAAGTCTTCAGGAACGATAACAGCGTATGCGACGGAACGGTCTCCAGGGGGGTGGCAATGATGCGGAGTGGATCGGTCACCGCCAGGCCCGTTCGTTTCAGTCCGTAATCAATAGCGAGCACCCTGCCCATGGCCGTTCGTTAGAAGATGAAAAACTATTCGGGGGCAATCAATTAAACTTCGAGCGCTCAAAAAAACTTTTCTTCACGTTGCTTTCAATGCCCATGGCTTTCGGGAAAAGGATTTCATTCTCGATACGGGCATGCGTGATGAGGCTCTGCTCGAAGGCTTTGAGCTCGTTGTACATGACCCTGACGTGAAGCGGCGCATGGTCAGAGAGCCGGTAATCGCGGGTAATCCTCCGGATTCCTTCCATCTCATCGTCATGAGCCTGATGGTCCATCGCGAATTTCTGAACGGAATTCCTTTCCATGAGATAATAGAGTTTTCCGGAAGAGAAATTTCCCTTTGAAGCTTTTTCCAGGGCCAGTATGTAATGAAAAAGAGTGTCCTCTTCCTCATAGATGTGTTCAATAAAATCCTCAACAAAAAGAGGGAAGACCATTTTCAGGTCGCGTTCTATCTGCAGGTAATCATCGTGCTGTGCCCTGAAGCTTTCCACGAGCCTGGCGATGTAGGGGAGCTTGTATTTGATGAAGAGGAAATGGGCATGCTTGAGGTACTCGATGATGAGATCGATCGGATAGGAAACCAGAGGCAGCTCTTCTTCCCGGAGATGCGTCGGGCATTCCAGTTCTTTTACAATCTGCTCCACTTTCAGCCCCCTCTGCTGGCAAACCTGAGCCAGGGTCAACTCCGAATATTCATAAAACCGGATCCCGAGATAGTACAGGACGTAGCCTCGTACATAGTCCTGGTTTACCAGCTCCTGGATTGGGGTATTTTTAAGGGTAAGCTTGTCCATCGGTCAAGGTAAATATAATGAGAAAGCAGTAGTTATGGGAAAAATTTCTTTTTATGGCAGCCGTTTTGCATCAACGTGTAGATTTTCATGCCAACCAATTATTTTAGCAATGCGTTATAGTCCTATTAAAATCCATTTATGAGCCAAAATTCAAAATATCAGGTCCGGCTTCCCATTGTGTTGTGCCTGGGCCTGGCGGCCGGCGTTTTTGTCGGAGCCAGCCTGGATACGGGCAAAGGAGCCTCGGATGTGAACAAGGATATTCAGAAGTTGCGAGAAATACTTACCGAGATAAAGGAAGAATATGTCGACACCGTGAATACGACAGCGCTTGTCGATGACGCCATCCGCGACATTCTGCGGAAGCTCGACCCGCATTCATCCTATATTCCCGCTTCCGAACGGGTGGCCGCCAATGAGGACCTCCGCGGGAACTTTGACGGTATCGGCGTGGAGTTCAATATCTTTGAAGACACCATCGTTGTGCTGACGCCTCTGAGCGGAGGTCCTTCGGAGTCGCTTGGCATCCAGTCGGGCGACAAGATCATCGCCGTAGACGGCAAAAACGTAGCAGGCGTCGGTATTACAAACGCGGGCGTCATGAAGGCCCTCAAAGGCCCACGGGGTACGGAAGTGAATGTCACCATCCTCCGGGGTAAGAAACAGACGGATTACACCATCGTGCGCGACAAGATCCCCCAGTATTCCGTAGACGTTTCTTATATGGTCAGCAACGATGTGGGGTACATAAAAGTCAACCGCTTCTCCGCCACCACCTATGACGAGTTTCAGAAAGGGCTCACCAAGCTGGAGGAGCGCGGCATGAAGAAACTGATCCTCGACCTGCAGGGGAATCCCGGCGGATATATGAACATGGCCATTCAAATGGCTGACGAGTTTCTTCCTTCCGGGAAGAAGATTGTCTCACAGCTCGGGAAGGAAAGCCGTTACAACGCAGAAGCCTACGCCACGGGTAAAGGAACTTTCGAAAATGGCGATTTGATCGTCCTCGTAAACGAGGGGACAGCCTCCGCTTCGGAAATCCTTGCCGGTGCACTCCAGGATAATGACCGCGCCCTCATCGTGGGACGGCGCAGCTTCGGAAAAGGCCTGGTGCAGTCACCCTTCGATCTGAGCGACGGCTCCGAGCTCCGGCTGACGATCTCA
>DASVOT010000568.1:0-6321 GCA_036383235.1 Chryseosolibacter sp. | reverse complement strand
GGCTGTTGACCGCAAATAGCAAAGCGGCCAGCAGTATCGAACGTTTTCTCATGATTGTTTGGGTTGGTTGTATGAATGATCCCGCTCCGGTAGTGTATTAAATTTAGCGGTTGGAGAGCGAAAAGCAAAATTCACATGCCCATGTCATTCCACTGGCCATTCAGCCTATTTCTTTTTGTCTGATTTTCCTGCAAAAGCGCCACCAGTCAGAAGCCCCCTGGTCTAATAGACCATTCATCAGGGGGAAAGATATCTTCGAGGAATATTATAACTGGAGGGACAAAAAATGACTTTCTGCCGGACTTTGAAATGAAAGAGATTGCTTAAATTGGATATTCAACCATCTGTTCTTATGAAAACCGAAGGAATGTTCAAGGAGGATACGCTGACGAGCGCAAAAAGCATGAAGGAAGAAGGCACGCGGCCGGTGTCGAAAAGATTGCTGTCCATCGATACACTGCGGGGCTTCGATATGCTGATGATCTCCGGGGCGGGAGCATTTATTTTCTCGCTGCACGGCATAACCGGATTGGGATGGGTTGACGCACTGGCAATGCAGTTTGAACATCCACAGTGGAACGGCTTCGCATTTTACGACTTCATCATGCCCCTGTTCCTTTTCATTGCGGGCCTGTCGCTGCCTTTTTCACTCAACAAGGGGATGCAGATGGGATTGACGAAATCCGACCTTTATAAAAAGGCCTTCAAAAGAATGCTCATCCTCATCTGCCTGGGAATCCTTTACAAGAACGCGCCAATACCTTTTCTGGAACCGTCGAAGATCCGCGTTGTGAGCGTCCTGGGAAGGATCGGTTTTGCCGGCTTCATTACGACCCTGCTGTATCTGAACTTTGATTTCAGAAAAAGGATCTACTGGATTGCAGGCTTTTTGCTGTTTTACTACGTGGCCCTTTTTCTCATTCCTGTTCCCGGATATGGAGCGGGCGACCTCTCCTTTGAGGGCAACCTGACCGGGTGGATCGACCGGACCTTCCTGCCCGGCCGCCTTTTGCAGGGTACATACGATGAGCTCGGAATATTCACGCAGATGCCAGCCTTGTGCCTTACCATCCTGGGTTCGCTCGCGGGCGACATCCTCCGGCGGGCGGATCACACGGATTACAAAAAGCTCGCCAACCTGGCCACTGCCGGCGCCATCTGTCTTGTCATCGCGGCCATCTGGTCATTGCATTTCCCCATCAACAAACACCTGTGGACCAGCTCTTTTATTATGCTGACCGGCGGTATGGCCTTTCTCTCCATCGGATTGTTCTACTGGGTCATTGATGTGCTGCAGATCAGGCGGTGGACCTTTTTCTTTGTCGTCATCGGAATGAACAGCCTGACGATCTACCTCGCTTACCGGTTAATCGATTTCGGGTTTACGTCCGGCCTTTTGTTCGAAGGCCTCTACAGCCACACGCCCGAACCGTGGCATCCGGTTTTTCAAAATCTCGGCGCCCTGGCTCTTGTCTGGGTTTTCCTGTATGTTCTTTACAGACGTAAGATCTTTGTAAAGGTCTAGGAGCGTATAGCCATAGCGTTAACTCGGCAACCTTCCGCTCGGGAGCGGTGATCGGTCATTTCCCGGGAAGGGGATAGTGCTTCGAAGCATCATCCAGGATCAGCACCCAATCCTGTCCATAGCCGGATGTGGGAGGCGCAAACGTAATGCGCGTTTTCCGCGAAAAGGTGCCTGCCTGGCGCACGTCGCCGTTCCTCGGGTCGTACCAGTGGGCAACGAGGTCGCTGCCGGAAATCTTTGCTGTGTGGACGACAAAAGGTTTCCCTTCAGAACTGTAAATGAAAGCATAATCTTTCCCGCGGGTAGCGGCGATGCGGTCATTGGCATGGAGGGCGTCGGTAACCAGGGCAGTGTCGGGCACACGGTCAAACATCGGCCGGGATTCAATCAGCCGGCGAAGGAAGCTCAACTGTGCGGCACCTGGAAGGTCGAGGGCAACATACCAGGGGAAATGCGGGCCATTGACCGGCGCCCGGTGCGGAGCATACATCTGCCATATGTCATGGCATCCATACGTGTGTCCGAATGCGCCCGAGAACACATCCAGCCACGCCACCTTTCGTATATCGTAGGCGCTCGACGTTCCGAGGTCTTTCGCATTAAAGCAAACAGGGTGATCCTCATAGAGTGGCTCGCCGTCAAGGACTGGCTTCACCGGGTCGAGGTTGTATGCGTATTGAATCCGGTCCCATACGTTGTTCTCGCGACAATGGCCAGTCTGAAACATGTTGAAATCGAGCCAGGCCTCCCGGTGAAACCATTTTGCCGATCCCCCCTCGTCCGGGCCCGTTGGTTGCGGATGAAAACTGATCAGCGCATGGTCGGGACCACCCGTGCCTTCCTCAATGCCCTGAGCCAGCGAACGCCAGACAGCCACATCATCAGCATTCCGCGGATTGCGGTCACCGCCGAGGATCCAGATTATGTTTTTCTGGTTTTTGTACCGGTCGCCAATCCATCGTCCGTAGACGCGGGCGTTCTCGGGGTTGAAGATCTCAGGACCGGTTCCCCACCGGTCGCGGAAGACTTTATCTCCCCAGGTAGGAAGCAGGCCGATGTAGAGCCCGAGGTCTTGCGCCTTTCGGATAATAAAATCAACGTGCTGGAAATATGCCTCGCGGGGTTTCGCCGGGTCGTCGTTCTCCAACGGCACCTCTCCGTAAGCGTTCGGAGTATGCAGGCCGTCGAGCTCCGCGAGCACAACGGCCTGAATGACGGTGAATCCCTTGGCAGCCCGGTTCTTCAAATACAATTCAGCTTCTTCGCGGGTAAGGCGGTGAAACAGTTCCCAGGCGGTATCTCCGAGCCAAAAGAACGGTTGGCCATCGGCAGTCTGAAGAAAACGGCCGTTCCCGGAAACCTGCAATTGCGCGGACGCCGCCGAAGTGAGCAGAAAACAAATGATCCACAGCCATGAACGCTTCATCCCTTAGTGCTTAGGCGTTGCGATCATTCAATTTCGTGTGTAAACATCTTTTCATAGTGTTCCGACGGATAGAAGATTCCGCCGCTCTCATCATAGAAGGATTTATCGGTGATGTAGACGACCTTATGCGTTTTTGTCCAGGTTGCGTTGGCCCTGGGATGATAGCTCATCATGCGGTCCCAGTCTTTATAATACTGGTGACCGTTTGTTTCCTGCAAGCCGATGCCGATGTTGGCGAACGGCGCCAGGCGTGCGGCGACGCATTTGTTCCAGTCGACAAGAATGGGGTTTACCGTGAGGTCTGCGCAGAAACAGGGGATGTTTTTTTCGTGCGCCAGCTGTGTGATCCGCATGGTCATGCTCAGGGTTTTGGCAATGGCTTTGACGGCGATCGCCCCATAGCCCTGCTCGATGCGCTGAGCCGCATCCTCAAGCGTGTGCGCGCTTTCATCCGCCGCGATCGTTACTCCGATGTCGCCCACATACATGTTGTTCCTTTCGCCGAAAGGTTCCTCGATCACCGCGATCTGATCGAAGGCTCCGATCTTTTTAGCATGGTCAAGGAAACGAAGCAGCGTGTCCTTTTCATCGTACCGCTCATTTGCGTCAAAGTAGTAGGGTATCTTCCCGGTTTTCGTATAAGGAGTCTCGTAATGCCCGATGGCCTTATGCACGGCTGTGAGGAACGCGATATCCTTTTCAAGCATTTCTTTCTGCGTTCCGGATGAACCGGTTTTCAACTTCATTATGAAGTAACCTTCGTCGGCGGCAGCTTTGATTTTTTTCACATCGGCGCCTACACTGAAGGAGGGCATGCTCGCGACTTTTTCATGCCGGTAGGAGAGACCCGGTCTGTATTTGGCGGGGATAATCTCATCAAAAGTCCTGAGGTTGTTTTCCGCCGCGTATAAGAGCCATGCGGCGTTGTCCACGCATACGAGCGCGTTCAGGGCAAACGTCTTTCTCAGATTCGGATTACCGGTTATTTTTTTCCCATATTCGTAGACCTCCGGAAGAAGGTCGTCAAGCAGATCGTTGGGGTTGGTGAAAGACTGGCCCTTCATCATCTGGAGCGCTCGTTCACTCATGGCATACATCAGCGCATTGCCGCCGTTGGTGGAGTGAGCGGCAAAAACCTTTGCATCCGACCAGAGTGTACCCTGCCCTCCCAATCCGATCTTATGGATACCGGAATCCGATTCGAGCCACGCCGCCGTCTGCCATCCTTCCGTGACGACGCTCCCTTTGAAGCGGTATGGAAAGAGCTGTTCTCTTTCGAAATTGGAATCCACGTTCCTGATCGTGATCTTTTTCTCTGGTTTCATATTTTTTTGCGAATGGGCGAAGGACAGTCCGGCAAAGGGGAATGCAAGGGCGGCCATGCCTGCTCCCGTATGCTGAACAAATTCCCTTCGGTTGATTCTCTTATTTTTGTTTTTCATAGTCAGCAAATTCACGTGTACTTGCCCGGCCGGGTTTCTGCCGGCTGGGGCGCGAATACGGAGGGTGTTATCAGTACAAATTAAGAATGTTTACGAATTATATGAAAGCAATTCTTGCCCGCGTATCGGTTTAATCGGGAATATGGTTGAGCGTGTACCAGGCCTCCGACGACCACAGGGGTTGTCCTGATTCACTGCGAAGGTTCTCCGATAAGTTGAAGTACACAACATGTCCTTCCTTCAATCCGCTGATCTCAAGGTAGACGCGTTTCCGGTCCGACGATAATTCCAGTTTCGTGACCTTCAGGTCTCTCAGGTCGAGCTTGGGTCCTCCGTAGTTGGCCGTGCCCACATAATACCACTGCTGCACGGGAAAATCCGAAGCCGTGACGGTTTGGTGTTCCTTTAACGGCTCTGTAAACTCGATTTCAAATCCTTTCGGTCGCGCCCTCACCGCCAGCATCTCGAATGTTGTCTTCCCGTTGTAGCTGAGTCTCTGGAGCCCGTATTTTTTTTCTTTCCAGCTCCATCCGCCCACCATTCCAAGGCCACCCACATACAATGCGCCGTCAGGTCCCCAGCAGATGCGGTTTACGCCGGCTTCCAATCCCTGCGTGAAGCGAAAGACGGCTCCCTGATAGTCGCCTTTGATTTTCTCCAGGAAATCCCTTTTGATGCCGCCGTGCGTGACGTCTCCGTGAAGCATCTGACCCTTATACGGACCGTTGGGGATGAGCGCGGGTTCTGAAGGAGAGTTGCCGATCTCGTTTTCGGGCAACCAGATAGCTGGCGGTGACACGGGAGGGACTTCTTTCAGCGTATCAGGCAGGTTCCAGTGCATTCCGAGAAACTCGCCTTTTTTGACATGGATCAGTTTGTTGGCGGGAAGCCATTCTCCCTGGTTGTCGGTGATGAAGATCTCGTCATCCGGACCGAGTCCGATTCCATTGGGTGTGCGCAATCCGTAGTTCAGTGGCTCGAAGGTTCCGTCTTTACTGATTTTGATGGTCTTGCCGCGATCGGGCTTTTGCTTTTCATCTGCCATCAGGCGCATGGCCATGGAGAGCGTCGCGTAGAAATATCCGTCTTTGTATACAAGGCCGAAGGCGAATTCGTGAAAATCGCTTGAGACACTCCAGGAGTTGCAGACTACCCGGTATTCGTCGGCGACGTCATCGCCGTCGACGTCGATGAGCCGGGTGAGCTCGTGCTTCTGAAGGACGTAAATTTGTCCGTCCACAACCTCGATGCCGAGCGGCTCGGCAAGGCCGGAAGCGATGCGCTTGACCGTGACCTTCGCGCTGTCACCGGTTTCCACGCCACTGAGGGCATATACGCCGCCGACTTTATCCCAGGTGGTGACCAGCAGGCGCCCGTCGGGAAGAAACGCGAGGCCTCCGACTTTTGGCTTGAAATCACTGGTGTGGATGGTCTGCAGGTCAAAGCTGGGGTGGACGCCTTCCAGCGCCTCTCCGTAGCCGGGCCGGGTTTTTCGTTTCTCCGGCATCTTCTTCGCGGCGGTCACTACGTTCAGGCGTCGCTCTTCTTTTGGCTTAAGAGAGAGGATGTAGTTCAGCATTTCATTGATCTCGTATTCGGTAACGTTGGGGTGAGGCGTCATCATGGTGCTGCCCCATACGCCCGACCCGCCTTCTTTCACCTTGTGAACGAGGTATTACACGACGGATTTCTCATTCGGATATTTTTCCGCGATCTGCACGAAAGAAGGCCCAACCGTCTGCTTGTCAAATTCGTGGCAGGTCATGCAATCACTTTTCTCCATCCAGTAGCGACCCCGGTGGTCGTAATTTTCGCTGGGAGGAGGCGGAAACTGGCGCGGCGGTTCTTTAAAGAATCCCGACCAGGTAACGGTGCCGTTCTCTTTAAGCGGGAACATGCCATCCGATGAACGGAGGTAGACGGTGATT
>DASVOT010000567.1:0-7994 GCA_036383235.1 Chryseosolibacter sp. | reverse complement strand
GCACGCTCCAGGGAGACATCGTTCAGCTGGATCTCGTTTCTGGTGAGCGCCCACAGGTCGGTATTGATGGAAAATTTTCCCGCATAGAGAAGCGTGTCACCCTTCTGGTCTTCGAGATAAATGCCTTCGAGCACAATGTCTTTTGGGAAGCTGATCCGGATGCTTTCAAGCGATACCTTGGTTCCGATTTTTTTTTCAAGATACGCTACGGCTTTTCTTGTGAGCTTCAATTGTACTGCCGGTATCCGGATCACCAGCACGATTATCAAAAAGATCGCGAGGATGGAAGCGACGATCCAGCCGAGGATCCTGAAAAGTTTAAGAAAAAAGTTCGTTTTGCCGGAGCGCATGAAGGGCGAGAATTTTTGCAGTCAGGGAAAATGTCATGCCCTTATGCGGGGGTGGAAAAGCACTGCAATAGCGGCGGGGACTTTTTTCTACACTCGTGTTAAGTAAGAGGCTGAATTATCACCAAACGCGACAAGAGAGATTTTTGTATCCGGAGTTTTCAGCGGGCATGTTTATAGAAAATGACTAATGCCTAAAGTGGGGGATTGGATGAAGTTCAGAAAATTTCTGATACGGGTAGCGGACATTTACAAGTTTACTGTCAGGGTGTTGAAAGAATTTTCTTTGCCGCCGTACGAATGGAAGGAGATTCTGCGTCAGTGTTTTGTAGTCGGGAACAAGTCGTTGTTTTTGATTGGCTTTACCGGATTTATTGCCGGTGTTGTATTTACGAAACAGTCGCGGCCTTCGCTTGCCTCCTTCGGGGCGGAGTCCTGGTTGCCTTCGCTGGTTTCACAGGCGGTGGTGCGGTCGCTGGGGCCGTTAATCACGGGATTGATTTGCGCGGGAAAACTGGGGTCAAACATCGGGGCGGAGCTTGGAAGCATGCAGGTATCGGAGCAGATCGACGCGATGGAGGTTTCCGGAACACGGCCGTTTTCTTACCTGGTGGTGGCACGCGTTACAGCCACAACGCTGATGCTACCGTTCCTGGTGGTTTTTGCCGATATCATCGCGCTGATCGGTTCTTTCCTCACCGTCAGTTTTTTCAACAAAACAAGTTTTCAGCTATATTGTTACGAAGTCACCTCCAACGTTACCTATCTCGACGTTTTCTCCTCTCTTATTAAATCGGCGTTTTTCGGCTTTGCCATCGGGTTGGTGGGCAGCTATGCCGGTTATCATTCGGAGAAGGGGACCACGGGCGTCGGAAAGGCTGCTAACGCGGCCGTTGTCATTTCGATGATCCTCATATTTGTGATCGACCTGATCTCGCTTCAGTTTATCAACCTGTTCAGGGAATGAAAACGCCAGCTAGTGAACGCCTGCAAGAAGTCAGAACGCATGATCGCCGGAAGGTGATGGCCAGCATTCGCGATCTCTGGAAATCATTCGGCGATCGGGAAGTGCTGACCGGAGTCAACCTCGATCTCTTTAATACCGAAAATCTTGTCATCCTGGGGAAGTCAGGAACCGGCAAGTCCGTCTTGATCAAATGCATGGTAGGCCTGATCAAGCCTGATTCGGGTTCGATCAACATCCTGGGTAAGGATGTCTTTTCGCTCAACCCGAAACAGCTGAATGAGTTGAGGCTTCAGATTGGATTCTCATTTCAGGGAAGCGCGTTGTACGATTCAATGACGGTGCGCGAAAACCTCGAGTTTCCGCTGAAGCGCAACCTCGGTATATCCGACCGTCAAAGATTGAATGAAATGGTTATGGATGCCCTGGAAGACGTGGGCCTGGCGCACACCGTCAACCAGATGCCGGCGGAGCTGTCAGGGGGCATGCGAAAAAGGATCGGCATTGCCCGCACCCTCATCCTTAAGCCGAAGATCATGTTATATGACGAGCCGACATCAGGACTGGACCCGATCACGGCAATGGAAATAAACGACCTGATTCTTTCCATGCGCGAAAAGTACAAGATGTCTTCGATTATTATCACGCACGACATCAGCAGCGCCAAACATACGTCGGACCGGATTGTTGCCCTGATCGGCGGAAAGAACAAGGTGGAGGGCACCTTCGACGAATTGAAAAACACCACCGAGCCCGAGTTGGAACCATTTTTTAACTATTAACCGGCAAACCACCTTATCCATGGAAAAGAAAGAGATCGCCCAGCTGGTTAAACTGGGAGCGTTTGTGCTGGCGGGATTAAGCTTGTTTCTTGTTTCAGTGTTTTTTATCGGCAGTGAGAATAATGTCTTTACACGCACCTTTGATATCGCTGCAGTCTTCAGGAACGTGGAGGGGTTGAAGGCCGGCGACAACGTGTGGCTTTCGGGTGTGAAAATCGGCACGGTTTCCGAGGTCAGGATTGTCTCCGAAGGAAAAGTGGTTGTCGTTCTTGCGCTCAAGAATGATCAGAACCGGTTCATCCAGACAGACGCAACCGCGCTGATCGGGACCGACGGGCTGGTTGGAAACAAGATCGTCATTGTTCGCCCGGGCCGTTCTGGGAGAATGATCTCGGAAGACGACACCATTGGAACGGTTTCACCAACGGATACCCAGGACCTCATGAACCTCGCCAGGGATGTCGGCGAGAATACACGATCCATTACGTCTGACCTGAAGGTGCTGGCCGACCGGATCAACCGCGGGAAGGGCGTGGTTGGCGAATTGTTGAACGACGGAGTCGCGGCCCGCGAAATGCGGGACGCCATCACGAAGCTTGGTATGACCGGCGACAATACCGCCAAAGCTTCCGCCGAGCTTAACGCGCTCATTTATCACCTGCACCACGGCGACGGTTTGCTGCCGATGCTCATTTCGGATACATCCTACGCAAGAACGTTTCAGAACGCGTTGGCCAACATTGAGAAGGTCAGCGTAAGTGCAGGACATGTCTCGAGGCAGTTGGAAGAGCTCTCCTCGAAGATGAAGGACAAGAACAACGCAGCGGGCGTGTTGCTGGCCGATTCGGTCGCAGCCGACCAGGTGAGGACGACAATTGAGAATGCAGCGGAGGCATCCCAGAAACTCAATGAGAACATGGAAGCGCTCCAGCATAATTTTTTATTCAGGGGATACTTCAGAAGGCAGGAGAAACGGGCCGCGGAACGCCGGGAGCGTGAAGAGCGCGAGCCTGCGTCGTCCAAGAGCGGGGGTTAGTTCTTTTTTTTCCTTTTCAATCGGCCAATCCAGCCGAAAAGATTGTCCCATTCGCCTTCGGCAGTTTCATCGCCAAGTAAAGTCGCCCAAGGCCGGAGACTCTTTACCCGTTCAAAAACAACTTTCATGATGGCAATGCCCGGAATGGCCAGGAACATCCCGGCCACGCCCGCCAGCGCGCCGCCCACCAGCACACCTGTGATGATGGCAAGCGCGTTGATCCGGATCTTGTTCCCGACGACAAAGGGCATAAGAAAGTTGTTGTCGGCGATCTGGACGACGGCAAGCACCCCCGCTACAATGAAGATCTGCTCTATGCTGTCTGAGGAAACGAGCGTGACAAGGATGCAAAAGATGTTTGCGATGAGCATACCGATATAAGGCACGATGTTCAGCAGCGCGGCAATGAGTGCGAGGAACACAGGATACTTAATGCCGAAAATGAGAAACCCGGTGGCATTCAACGTGAATACAATTGCCAGTTCGATCAGCAATCCTGTTACATATTGCAGGATGATCGACTGCGATTCGTGCAGGATGTCAACAACCCGGTCTTCCTGGCCCCTGGTAAAGATCTCGATGAGAAATTGCTTGATGGTCCTTTTATGATACAGGATCAGGAACGTATAAAAGGGGAAGAAAATAAAAAATGAAACGGTATCCGTCACCGTTGCGAACGTTTTCTGAATAAACTGCGGACTGTTTCCCTTCATGCTCTCGGCGGTCTGGCTGAGGTACCGCTCCTGCTGCGAGAAGCCCACATGAAAGGTTTCATTCACCCATCTTTGTGCGATGTCCAGTAACTCGTCGAACCTCTTGTCCAAAGCGGGCATGTCGTTAAAAAAGTTGCTCACCTGAAATGACAGGAAGTAAACCAGCAATGCGATGATGAGAAACGCAAGAACGACCGGCACAAGAATGGCAAGAAAGCGGAGCATCTGTTTCCGGACGAGATAATTTGTCACCGGTGAGAGGATCAGCGCGAGGATAATGGAAAAGAACAGGGGTATAAAGATGCTACGCCCGAGGTAGATGGCGGTCGCGATCAGCGCGATGGATAGGAGGCTGAAGGACAGCCTGGCTGAGAAAGGAAAAGAGTTTGTGCCATTCATATCCGGAGGAGCAGTAAAAGTTGTGCCACTGTGGGTAATTTCATCTACAGGGTGCACCCGAGCGTTGGTCGGTGGGCGAGGGCGCGGAAAGGCGTTTTTTTCCCGGACGAAGACAGGTTCGACCGTCCGGGTATAATAATCTTTAGGAATCTGTGACTTGAGCGAACTAACATGGGTACACTTTTATCGGCAGAGGGCGTGGTGAGCTTACTGACGCTGACGTTTCTTGAAATTGTTCTGGGAATCGACAACATCGTTTTTATCTCGATCACTTCCGGGCGACTGCCGCAGCATGAGCGAAAGAGAGCGATGACCCTTGGCATCCTGCTGGCGCTCGTGGTCCGGATCGGGCTCCTGTTTGCCGTCAGCTGGATCATCGGACTGAAAAACCCGTTCGTTTCATTTGGAGATTTCGAGCTGAGCTTCCGCGATCTGATCCTGATAATTGGCGGACTTTTCCTGCTCGGCAAAAGTACCTCCGAGATTCACGCGAAGCTGGAGGGTGCCGACGAGGAAGCGCGGGATGTGAAAGTCATCACCCTGCGCGGCGCGATCGTGCAGATCATACTGCTGGATGTGGTGTTTTCACTCGACTCAATCCTGACGGCGGTAGGGCTGGTGGATGACGTGCTGATCATCATTATCGCCATCGTCATTTCGCTGGCGGTGATGTTGATGTTCGCCACCAGGATCAGCGACTTCATCAATCATCACCCGGCTATGAAACTGCTGGCAGTTTCGTTCCTCATGATGGTCGGCCTGGTACTGGTAGTGGAGGGTTTGCATGTTCATGTGCCGAAGGGGTACATCTACTTCGCGATGGCGTTCTCGCTTGGAGTGGAGGTCCTGAATATGAAGATCAGAAAAAAAGCAGCGCCGGTAGAGTTGAAGAAAGACGATGTGAACGCGCCACGCTGGAAATGAAATTGAAATACAGATTGAGAATAGGTTTAACGAATACTGAGACATGAAAAATATAATTGCATTGAGCATGCTCTTTATGCTCCTGACGATGACCAGCTGTGAGCTGGTCGGTGACATTTTTGAAGCGGGCTTTTACAGCGGATTATTTATCGTCGCGCTCGTTATTGCGATCATTGTTTTTATCGTGATCAAGCTGAAAGGGAGACGATAATGCCGGGCGCGCTGTGTAAGGTGGTACCCATTTGTTGTCGAAGGGTAACAGACTCCCCATGCCCGCGTTGTTCGGGTGCCCGTTCTGCACAGAAGTAATATACTGGAAATCTGTTTTTTATTTCCACTCATCCGCATGGACTGATTTCAAGACAACGCACGCATGTGATTTTTAGGCCGCTGTTCGTGGGAAAATCACTTAATTAATCTGACGAAAATGGAGACAACAAATTTGATGAACACCGTAAACCCTGACGCTGAAGCAAGCGCCATTCCGCCCGCCACCGGATCGAGCACCCTGAATGTGGGAACGACAGAGAGGATTATTTCAACGCTTGGTGGCGCTGCGCTGACAGCGATGGCATTGAGGAACCTGCGGAGTCCCGGAGGTATGAGTATGTTGCTTGCTGGCGGATTCCTGCTTGTGCGGGGTGTCAGCGGATATTGCGCCGTCAACAACGCGATTGGCAGGAACACCGCACATAAACAGGGTGGATCGCCGGTCGAAGTGAAGACTTCCGTTTCTCTTGACAGGCCGCCGTCAGAGGTATATTCGTTCTGGAGGAAGCTTGAAAATCTGCCCCGTTTCATGCGGCATCTTGAAAAGGTCGAGGAACTGGATCAGACGCGGTCGCGGTGGACTGCCAAAGGCCCTGCCGGAGTCGGCTCCGTGTCGTGGGAAGCCGAGATTGTTGAAGACAATGCCAATGAATTCATCTCCTGGCGTTCGTTGCCCGGCTCCACCGTTGACAACGCCGGACAGGTGAGGTTTAAAGAGACTCCGAACGGCACTGACATCAATGTTCAGATGACCTACCGGCTGCCCGCCGGTGATGTTGGCGGCGTTGCCGCAAAACTGTTCAGCCCCATGGCGGAGAAGATGATGAAAGACGATATCCGCAGTCTGAAGAAAGTGATGGAATCGGGTGAGGCCGCGGCTGGCAGAACCGGCCGTAGAAAGGGGCAGGGGCAGCGCGTAGTCGGCTGATACCTGAAATTCCCTAAAGCGCGCAAATCCTTCGGGTTTCGGGGGAGCAGTGATGCAATGCCTGCGTCACTGCTCCCCGAGGCCCTGGGACAAAACCGGCTTCGTCAGATTCTCGCCTGGTAAGTATAGAGTTCGAAGTATCGTCCTTCCTTTCGGATCAGCTCCTCATGTTTTCCACGTTCGGCGATCGAGCCCTGCTCCACTACCAGGATCTGATCAGCCTGCCGGATGGTACTCAACCTATGTGCGATGACAAAGGTTGTCCGTCCTTTCATCAGGTTGTGAAGACTGTCCTGTATGAAGGATTCACTTTCCGTGTCGAGGTTGGAGGTCGCCTCGTCGAGTATGAGAATGCGCGGGTTCGCGAGAATCGCCCTTGCGATTGCGATCCGCTGCCGCTGGCCCCCGGAGAGTTTAACGCCCCGTTCGCCGATTACGGTATCAAGCCCATTTTCAAAGCGGTCGGAGAATTCGTGGACATAAGCCGCCCGAACGGCGCCCTGCAGTTCTTCCTCAGACGCTGTGGGCCTGGGAAAGAGAATGTTTTCGCGAATGGTGCCCTCGAAGAGAAAATCGTCCTGGAGTACCACGCCGAGCTGTCTCCGGTAGCTGTCAAGATTTACCCGCGACAAATCGATCCCATCCACGGTGATGAAACCGCTCGTGGGAGTCAGGAAGGTGGCCACCAGCCCCGCGATCGTTGACTTTCCGGATCCGGAGGTGCCGACAAGTGCCGTTACACTTCCGGCCTCGGCTGTGAAGCTGATGGCGTTGAGCACGTTTTTCTCCTTCTCATAAGCGAACGACACGTTGTCGAAGGCAATATCACCCCTGATGTCGCCGATGCGGATGGTGCGCGTGCTGCCATCATCTTCGGGATCCATATTCATGATCTCTTCCGTGCGGTCGAGGCCGGCAAAAGCTTCGGTGAGCTGGCTGCCGATATTGCTCATCTGTACGATGGGCGCGATCATAAATCCAAGGTATAAGGTGAACGAGAGAAAGTCGCCAAAAGTCAGGTCTCCCTTCATAATCATGTAACTTCCGATTCCCATGATTCCGGTACTGGCAAGGCCGAGAAGAAAAGTTGCCGAGCTCGTGACCAGGCTGGTCGAGGTGAGGCTTTTCCGGACGTTGAGAAAAAGCTTTTCAACACCTTGTTCGAATGTTCTGGTTTCCTGCTCCTCGGCATTGAAGCCCTTTATCACCCTGATGCCATTAAGCGTTTCTGTTAGCCTCCCGGTCACTTCCGCATTGATTACACCGCGTTCGCGGAAGATCGGCCGGATGAAGCTGAATGCCTTCATCGAGATAAGCCCGAAGACCGCCACCGGCACCAACACATAAAGGGTCATCAGCGGGCTGATACGAATGAGCAGGAAGAGCGAGATCGCCGCCGTCAGCAGGCCGCCGACCAGCTGTACGAGCCCGGTGCCCACGAGGTTTCTCACTCCCTCCACGTCCGTCATGATCCTTGAGACCAGCGCTCCGGATTTTGAGTTGTCGAAAAAACGGACGGGGAGCCTTAAGATCTTTCTCTGGACCTGAGCCCGGAGGACCGAGATCAGGCGTTGGGCTTCCACGCTCAGGATCTGCGTCAGCAGGAAAGAGGTGCCTGCCTGGATCACGAT
>DASVOT010000566.1:0-7089 GCA_036383235.1 Chryseosolibacter sp. | reverse complement strand
CACGAGCGGCTGGCGGCGAAATCTCGTTTCCCTTATTTGGCCTATCTTTGGGGCATCGCCAAACTTTCGGACAATATGTTTTGCCAGGCCCAATATCCACACATCTCCACATCCCTGTTTCATTCCTGTCATGTCCATCGTTAAGAAAGTGAGGGGCCATGAGCCCTCGTTTGGTTCGAATTGTTTTCTGGCCGACAACGCGGTTGTGATCGGGGAAGTCAGGATGGGCGATAACTGCACGGTCTGGTTTAATGCTGTGGTGCGCGGCGACGTCAATTCCATTACGATTGGCGACAATACAAACATTCAGGACGGCGCGGTCATTCACGGCACCTACCAGAAAGCGAAAACGGTAATCGGGAGCAATGTCTCCATCGCCCACAATGCGGTCGTACATGGGTGCACCGTCGAAGACAATGTTCTCATTGGAATGGGCGCCATTATTATGGATGATTCAGTGGTAGGAACGAATTCGGTGATCGCGGCCGGCGCCGTGGTTCTGCCCGGCACAAAAATTCCCCCGGGAAGCGTGTACGCCGGAGTTCCGGCAAAAAGGGTCAAGGAAACAGGCGATGAGATGAAGGAGGTAATCCTCCGGACGGCCCGCAACTATCCCATGTATGCCGGGTGGTTCAGGGAGACCGAATAATGGCATAAAATTTTTGCAGCTTTCCAATTCAGACGAGAGCCGGTTGCGCAAGGCCGGTCATCCCGTCGTTTCTTTTTGTGTAAATTGATTTCAAAACACAGGTATAATTATGGCTGAAAATACGGGGTTCGACCCTGAAACCATTCGGGAATACAGGAACAGAATGCAGGCCCTCGGTACCGCTTACCTCGAAGATGAGCAGGATAAGAGCACCGACGAATACGCCCATTTTTACTTTGTCGGGATCTTCGAAGGGAGGGAAGTGATCTATGATACCGTGATGTATACCCTCAGGCTTCAGCATGAGAGCGAGCTCTTTGAGATTGCCGAGCACCGCGCCGCCCGGCATTTCCCGGAATACAAGAAGATCACCTACGAAGAGGATGAGAACGGCAACCTGGCGGCCCTCGATCCCCTGCAGGAAGAAATCGGCCTTTATATCGCGGAAGTGATCATGGAGCTTGAAGAAGAGGAAGCAGTAAAGGTAAAGGAACATGTCGACCTCGATGTCAATACCGATTTCGGCGTTTCGCTCGACGTCGGCATTCACGCCGAGAAGATCACCCCGCGAGAAATTGAAAAGTTTATCCGCGATTTCAATGAAGACAACCTTCAACTGGACGAGAACCTGTACTCGTTCCAGACGCAGGATTACGCCCAATAATTTCTGTTTCTCGCCGCTGGAAATCCGGCAAAATACCAGCATATTTGCCGCCTAACCTGATACCTCACTGTCATGAAGAACCTGTCTTTGATCCTGAATATTGTGCTGCTGGTGGCAGTCATCATTCTTTATGTGCTGCATTTTTCGCAGCAAAAAATCGAATCAACTTCCTCTCCTTCAGATACTTCAAGCGTTAATTTAAAATTGGCCTACATCCTTTCTGATTCTGTTTTAAAGCATTATGAATACCTGAAGGTGAACCGGGAACAGCTGGAAGCCAAAACAAAAAAAATGGACCAGGATCTCAGGAATCGCACGATGGGCCTTCAGAATGAGATCAGCGCATACCAGCGTAACGTTTCGGGTATGACGCTTGGACAGGCCCGTGCCACAGAAGAAGACCTGGGAAAAAAGCAGCAGAATCTCCAGCTTTACCAGCAATCCCTTCAGCAGCAACTGATGCAGGATGAAGCAAAGCTCAACAAGGAATTATACGATCGCATCACGGTCTTCCTTAAGAAATACGGCGAGGAAAAAGGCCTTCAGGTCGTGCTGAAGTACGATCCTACCAGCGACGTCCTGTTCGGCGGCCCGGGGCTGGACATCACCGACGACGTGATCAAGGGACTAAATGAAGATTACAAAGCCGAGAAAGGATCGGTCGCCAAGGCGGACAGCACTGCCGCAAAAGGGAAGAAGTAAATCAGAGATGAATTGACATCCAAAGCCTCTCACGGATTGCGTGAAGAGGCTTTTTTATTTTATATTTGGTGTTACCTATGGCGAATCGGTTTATCGGAGCCCTGCAAATACAGTCTCAGGAACAGAAGCAAATCTGGCTGATGCTGACGACGGGCTTTTTCATGGGCGTGTTCATTGCCACCTACCAGGTAACGGCAGACTCCCTGTTCCTCAATCGCCTCGGCGATCAGCTCAACCGGGCCTTTCTTATGGCCGGAGCGCTCGGCATCATCTCGACGGGCCTGTTCTCCTTCTTCCAGAACTGGATCAAATTCACCACCCTCGCGCTTGCAAGCGTGCTGATCATCTTTGCTTTCACCTTTGCGTGCTATCTCCTTCTTCATTATACCGATCCTGCGGCACATAACGTGTACATCTTTGCCATGTACTGTATGACAGGCCCGATGACCGCCGTCCTTCTGCTGAGCTTCTGGGGAATCTTCGGCAGGCTTTTCAATTTCAGGCAGTCGAAGAGGATCATCGGATGGATCGATACGGGTCAGCTGATCGCGGCCATCGCGGCCACGCTGATCATCATCCCCTTCACTTCAAGGCTGGTTAAGGACACATCAAATTACCTGTTGTTATGCTGTGTCAGTATCTTCATTGTTTACATTCTGCTGATCGCCATCTCTTCGTCATTCACCCTTTCCAAAAATGATCCGGCGGAGTTCGGCCCCCTTGTAAGAAGAGCGACGTCGCTCAATAAATTGTTTACCGACAAATATATCCTGTCGCTGTCCTTTTTCCTTCTTATCTCCATGGTTACGCTGATGTTCAGCCAGTACGCGTTCCAGGAGCTGGTACGGGAACAATATCCTGATGAAAGGGAACTTACAACGTTCAATTCATTTTTTACCGGCGCCGTGTATGGCCTCAGCCTCATCCTGCAAACCTTCATCAACAACCGGATTATCGCAAACTACGGGCTGCGCATATCGTTGTTTATCCTGCCCCTTGTGGTGGGCCTGTTCGCACTCGGCGCCCTGATCGTCGGCACCGCCCTGGGTTTTACCCGGGATGTCTCTGCCTCGGGCTTTTTGTACTTTTTCCTCTTCGTCGCGTTAAGCAGGTTGTTTAATTGGACCATCCGGGATTCCCTGGAGAATCCGGTCTTTAAACTGTTCTTTATTCCGCTTGATAACCGGTATAAATTCAATATTCAGTCGAAAGTGGAAGGCCTCGTCAACGAAAGCGCGCGATTCATCGCAGGCATTTTGATTTTCAGCTTCGCCTTTATTCCGCAGTTCAAGATCTTCCACCTGTCGATCCTTATCCTTATCCTCGTCGGAATTTATTTTATTCTGATCAACAACCTGTACCACGGTTACCGGAGCAAGATCAGACAAAAGCTTGAGAATACAAACGAAGAGGAGAAGCAGGACAAGCTTGAGAAAGGATTCAAGCAGATCACCCTCCGCCTGGAACAAATGCTAACAACCCCCCAGCCTGAAAAGGCCGTGTTTTCATTCAAGCTCCTGGAAAAAATCAACGCTGCCAACACTTCGGGGTGGGTAAACCAGTTGATGAAGAACGAGGATGAGGTCACCCGGCATTTTGCCCAGGAACGAATGAATGAGCTGAAAGGCCTTTCCGTGTCAGACCAATACGTCATCCGGATGGATGCCGACAAAGTGCGGGGAGAGGTCAAGAATCTGCTGAGCAAAACCGAGATCAAATACCTGCTGCAAAGCGGGGGCGATGTGACGAAATCGCGGATACAAAAGCTTGCAAAATCGTCAAACCCGAACGACCGCCACTACGCAACCGAGCTGCTGCTGCATGCGCCGAAGGAGGAAGGCGTGGCATACCTGATGGAGCTTCTGAACGATTCAGAGCCGAAGGTCAGGAATACTGCGATAAAGACGGCAGTCAAGCGATATAACCACGAGGTGGTCAACGCCCTGATAGAAAATCTGGGCAATCCCATGTACAGCAATCAGGCGTTGAATGCGCTCATCCTCATTGGCCAGGATTGCCTGCCATCGCTGGAGCTCGCCTTCTACCGCAGCGGACAAAATACGCAGGTCATGCTCAAGATCCTGCAAGTAATCGGCAGAACAGGAGGGCCGCGCGCCAAAGAGCTGCTGTGGAACAAGATTGACTATCCGAACAAGATCGTGGTGTCGCAGGTGCTCTTGTCACTGGGGGAATGCGGGTTTAAGGCGGGACCCCTGCAGGCCACACGCATCCGCTACGCCATTGAGGCCGATGTGGCGGACATCCGCTGGAACCTGAGCGCCATCCAGGAGATCGGCGACGATGGATTCAATGATCAGGTGAAAACTTCCCTCCGCTGGGAGGTTCAGAATGACATCGAACATATCTACATGCTCCTGGCCATGTTGTATGATACACGGTCGATCCAGCTCGTAAAAGAAAACATCGACAGCGGCACAGCAGACAGCATTACCTACGCCATTGAGCTTCTTGATGTGTTCCTTTCCGATCAGTTGAAACAACGCGTCATCCCGGTACTCGATGACCTTACAGACACGGAACGGATCAACCGGCTGGATAATTTTTACCCGCGCGTCAAGCTCGACTCGAAGCTCGTACTTAAATTTATCATCAACCGCGACTTCACTCAATCAAACCGCTGGACAAAAGCGTGCGTGATCTTCCAGATCGGGATGCAGCGCATTGAAGATTTCAAACTGGATTTGATCGCCCAGATGTTTAATCCCGATGCGTTTATCAAAGAAGTTTCCGCATGGGCGCTTTACCAGATGAATCCGGCTGAGTACCACAAAAATGTCAGGAGACTGGGCGATTACCAGAGACGGGAACTGGATGACCTCATTGTCCACTCTAAAAAGATGACGCGCTTTGAGAAAGTTCTGTTCTTCCAAAAGGTGCCTGTGTTTGAAAATATCGCGGGAATCGTACTGTCACACCTGGCGGATATCAGCGAAGAAGTCCGCCTGCGCACGGACGAAACGCTGATCCTGGATGAGAAATCCAACAGCTTTTTTTATGTGATCGTATCGGGTGCCATTGACTTTTACCAGGGAGGTGAGCTCATCATGCAGTTTAAACAGGGCCAATTCATCGGCGAAATGCTCGGGCTCCCTCACTTCGTCAATACAAACATCCTGATCGCCCGGTCGGATGTGGTCATCCTGAAGCTTAACAAGGACCAGTTCTATGAGCTGCTCGCCGATAATGTCAGGCTGGCGGATAAAATAATCGAGTTCATCTGACCATGAGCCGCTCGAAAAAAATTTTCTTCCTCGTCGCGATCCTTTTCTTTCTGCTTCTGCTCTATGTGGCCTATGACTTCAGTACCCGGACCACTTTTCCGGGCGCGCACAAACGCACGGGCGCGAATGCGCCACAAACGCCAGATTCCCTTCCGTCCGACACGGTCACCACGGACACGCTCTGACCAAATTTTATTTTGTTTCAAGAGCGATTCTGCCGGGGTATCAAGGGGGCATGAAAACTGGTCCCTTATTTTCGTGATCCTGTCCCTCAAAATTTTCCTTCAGGCGATTTGAAGTGCTGAAAAAAGCTGTGCAGGCGTATCTTGCCTGTGAAGATTAAAGCCAACTATAGACAATGAAATCCCCCTGGGTCCAGGACTCCGGGGGATTTTCGTTTTCAGAGGACTCAATTATTTATTCCCTTTAAAATGCAGAGCAGCGCGATTCTGGTAATTTTGTCCCGAGCGTATTTTGCCATGGGATCATGACATGCAACTGATTATCGATCGCGTATGTTTGTTCAGCCTGCTTCTTGTCCTCACACTGGACGGCTGCGTTTCGCATGACATCCCCGAATACCAGTGTACCAGTGCGTACTCCTTTGCGAGAGACGTGAAACCGATCGTAGAGACGAAATGCGCGATCTCGGGATGTCACAACGGCGACATGGGCCAGGATTTGAATTGGATGATTTTTGATAATTTTCACAAGCGCGTGGCAAGCGGCCTTGTGAAATACAGGGTAACCCACCGCATCATGCCACCTTCCATCAGCCCGGCCGGCCCGTTGTCCCAGGACCAGGTAAACGCAATCGCCTGCTGGAGTGACCAGGGCGGGCTCAATAATTGAGCGGGCCGAAAAAACGATCTGTTTCTTTTTCTGCTATCTTTCTCGCGACAGCGATACTACTCCGGTCGAATTCCACTTTTCAACCTGATGATGGTTATGAAAAATTCAATTCTCTTTTTGCTAATCCCTGTTCTTTACAATATCAACGCCGTTGCGCAGGACGATCTACTCAAAGAGCTCGAGCAAAGCCAGCCCGAGCAAACCGACTACGCCATTCAAACTTTCAAAGGAACGCGCCTGGTCAATGGCCATTCGGTCGAGACAAAGGCGGGTGGAGACCTGGAATTTATCTTTGCGCACCGGTTTGGCCCTGTCAACAAGGGAGTCTTTGAGTTGTTCGGAATGGATGACGCGTATGTACGGCTCGGCCTGGATTACGGAATCAACGACCGGCTTAGCGCCAGCATCGGGAGGAATTCCGTTGATAAAACACTTGACGGTTACCTGAAATACAAAATTGCCCGGCAGCAAAAAGGCGCTGCATTTTTCCCGTTTACCCTGACCGCGCTGGCCGGCGCAGCATACGTGACGACACCCCGCAAGGCGGATGCACCCGCGGGCTTCGAAAACATCGACCGGCTTGCCTATGTGGGCCAGCTGCTGATCGCCCGGAAGTTCAGTTCCAGATTGTCCATCCAGGTAATGCCTACTGTCATCCATAAGAATGCGGTGGATCAGTTTCGCGAGCGGAACAACCAGTTTGCCATCGGCCTCGGCGGTCGTTATAAAATTACGAGGAGCGTGGCCATTACCGGTGAATACTACAACAGGCTGAACGTGCCTGCCGCGAATGAGTCGTTTAATACCCTGGGGTTCGGTGTGGATATAGAAACAGGAGGCCATGTATTCCAGCTCGTCTTCACGAACACGAGAGGACTGACCGAAAGGTCCTTCATCACCGAGACCGAAGGCGATTTTGGAAACGGCGACATTCATTTCGGCTTTAACGTCACCCGGACGTTCCACGTCGGCGGAAAAAA
>DASVOT010000565.1:0-1935 GCA_036383235.1 Chryseosolibacter sp. | reverse complement strand
AGATCGATGTCAATATTTTTTTTTCGGAGGTGATCGCGCAATTCCTGCAGTTTCGCCTGGATGCCCTCCGGGGTATTCCGGTAGGCGTCACTCATGACGTGCGGAGTGGTGATGATCCGCCGGTAGCCCAGGCGCATCAGGTTCAGGATGATCTCCTCCGCCTCTTCAACCGTGCTCACGCCATCGTCCAGTCCGGCGAGCAGATGTGAATGCATATCGGCCCGGAGGACGGGGAGATCCGGTAGCTTGCTCTTCTTAAGCCAGTTGAACATCATTTGAAGAGTGACTTCAAGGTTATGGACTTGCCGTTTTCTTCGTAGTATCCATATCCGTACGTTTTACCCTGGATGGTAACGGCGTTGAGTAACGTGGTGATGTTCGAAAATCGGTTGATCCGGATGATTCGCTGGAGGTTATGCAGGAATTCTTTCTTCGAATAATTCGCGCGAAAAACATAGAGCGAGACGTCGGCATTCTTCATGGCCATGATGCCGTCCGTCACAAGGCCCACGGGCGGCGTGTCGAGGATGACGATGTCATAATACTTTTTAAGATCGTTCAGCAGCTGCAAAAAGTTTTCCTGGAGCAGAAGCTCCGACGGGTTCGGCGGGTGCGGGCCGGCGGGCAGGAAGTCAAGGTTGCTCACGCTCGTCTTCTGGAACACCTCTTGCCAGGTGTGCTTGCCGATGAGAATGGTGCTCATTCCCCGGGTGTCGTCAGGGGCCTTGAAAGGCGAATGAAGCTTTGACTTGCGCATGTCGAGATCCACCAGCATCACCTTCTTGTCTGACAGCGCCATCACTGCCCCCAGGTTCATGGCGATAAACGACTTACCCTCTCCCGACACGGTGGAGGAGATGGCGATGGTCTTTTTATCAGCGGAAAGGTTGAAGAAATCCAGGTTTGTCCGCAGCGTCCGGATCGATTCGCTTACCACCGACCGCGGGTGTTGAACGATGTGCAGGCTCTGTCCGTTGAGATAGCGTGACATGGGCACCGCGCCCAGCACGGGTGCGGCCTGAATTTTTTCGAGTTCGTATAAGTTCGTAATGCGGTTGTTGAGCAGGTATAGAATTCCGACGAAAAAGAAAATCGACACCAGACTAGCGACGGCGCCGATGCCGGCCACCATGTATTTATCGGGTGTCAGGGGCTGGTCGGGAAGGGAAGCCGGCGAAAGGATCTTGAAATCCGGGGTGCTTCCCGCTTCTGTAATCTCGAACTCGGATTTTGATTGCATCAGCGACAAATAGAACTCCTCGTACAGTTTATAAAAGCGCTGGTTTTTGGAGAACTCGGTGTTCTTGTCAGGAAGGGTCGCAAACTCATTTTCAAGCGTGATTTTCCTTTGGTTGATTCCCTTGAGGTCGTTCATCCAGCGGCTGCGCAACTCGGTTAACTGGGCGAGGATCCTCGATCTGAGGGCGGCGATCTCCTGTTCTTTCTCGCGGTAGGCAAAGGTAACTTCCTTGTACGAAAGCTTCAGTTTTTCCCGGTCCTCCTCCAGCTCCTGGAGGGCGTCCAGATGCTGGTTGAGCCGCTCGGGAAGGGCCTGCCGGAGCCCGATGGTTGGCACCCGCCGGCTGCCCGAAAGGCCATCGATCACGTTGCCGATCTCGGAAAGACGTTTCGTGTATTCATACCGTTGCGAGTCGAGCATGCTCATGGCTTCAACCGTCTTCTTGAGGTCGTCGTCCAGATCGTTGGTCTTGTTCTGAAGCGTGAAGCGTTCGAAATAGTCTTCATAGTCCTCCATCTTCTTTTCAATATTGCTCAGCTCGCGGCTCACCCAGTCGATCTTTTGTTTGTTTGCCAGGCTCTTTTGCTCGTGGCTGTACTGCAGGTAGATGGTGTCAATTTTATTGAGCACGAACTGTGCCTTGAACGGATTAAAGTCCTTGAACGAGACGCGCACGGTGTTGGCGTTGAGGTTCA
>DASVOT010000564.1:0-8127 GCA_036383235.1 Chryseosolibacter sp. | reverse complement strand
AGAATCGAAGGCGAGAAACGTGCAGGAAACGACCCCCCTTTATCAGCTCGCGACTGGCGTTAAGCGAAACTTCACCTTCAACTGCGATTACGGAATCGCTGAAAAAATAAGACTGAAGTCGCGCATCCAGTACAGCAGGTATTTTTTTGACAGGAAGACGTCGCGTGGATTCACGATCGTGCAGGATGCAAGTATTTCCGTTGGCCGATTCAGGTTCACGGGAAGGCAGGCGCTGTTTGACACGGATGACTTCGACAATCGCCAGTACAACTATGAAAACGATGCCTGGCTGGCCTATTCCTTCCCTTCGTATTCAGGTTGCGGTGTAAGAAATTACGCGTTAATTGAATATAAAATATCCAAAAACCTTACCGTTTGGGCGCGTTACGCCAGAACCCGGTTGTTGAATGAGGAAGAAATCAGCGGGGGACACGATGCGATTGAGGGAAATACGAGGAATGATGTTAAATTTCAGGCCAGATTCACTTTTTGATCGCAAAATTCATGCATGCATTGAAATATATTACACCTGACGTTCTTTTGGTGATGTGCATCGGCGGAATTCTCTTTATTTTGATTTTTAGGGCTATTTTTAATAAGCGAAATTAACTTCTTATGATGATGGACTTCCCTTCCCCTCAAAGTCGCAATCAACCAATCGTATTTTAAACCTCGTTAACGAATAATCTATGAAAACTGTAATTTTCTCGGTAGTGCTTTGTGTCTTCGGTCAGGTTGCTTTCCCGCAGGTAACTAAAAAGGTGCTGGAACTTCCGGAGTTCAAAAGTATTTATGTGAACTCCAACTATACGGTGTACCTGAAACAAACCAACAAACAGGAGGTCACCGTCGAGGCGCTGACGGACATTTATTCCCTCACCGAAATAAAAGTAGTCGATGGCGTTCTGATGGTGAACATGGAGAGAAAACCGGAGAACCCTAACAAGAGCCTGTGGGCAAAGATCGACGACATCAAAGTAAATCCTACGATGAAACTGTACGTGACGATGAAAAACATCGAAGAGCTTCAGGTGAATGGAGGAGGGAAAATCATTGCCGAAAATTCACTGGCCACCGGTAATATCAAGCTTGCCGTGAATGGCAGCGGAAGTATGGACATCGACCTGAAAGGCGATATGGTCAAGGCCGAGGTCACCGGCTCCGGCAGCTTAGCGCTGAGGGGATACGCCTCCTCCATCGACGCGCTGATCAGCGGCCCCGGAAATATCAACGGGTTCAATTGCCCTGTGGACAACGCAAAAGCCAAGGTCAGCGGCTCAGGCATTTGCGAGCTGAATGTCACCACGACGATCGATGCAGTTGTCGCCGGAAGTGGACAGGTAAAGCATAAAGGGAACACAAAGAATACCAACAAGAAGGTATACGGCAGCGGCAGTGTCGACCGGGCCTATTGATCGCGCTTTGCCGAGACCTCGCCACCGCACGCGGAAGGCGTTCCGGTGGGTAATTTCACGCCGGGCAAAACAGGGTCGTCAACCGAGAGGGCGTAAATGAGAACAACGGTTATAAACACCGCGCGAGCGCCGGAATTTTCACACGGGCCCCGGCAAAAGGGCCCTGGCTGTTCGGAAAGGGTGTTTCATTGGCCGAAAAATCGTGTAAAATAGCTTGACAGGGATATAATTAATTTTTATTACCTTTATCATGTTAATTGATCATTCTGCCTGTGAAACATTATTTTATTTTATGTACGCGTAGTCAGTTATCGTCAGTTTACACTAACTTATCTTCTCATTTATTTATTTAAAACAATGAACATTTACGTTGCCAACATCCCTTTTAAGGCATCCGAACAGGAATTGAAGGGATTATTCGAAGAGTACGGCGAAGTTTCCTCCGCCAAAATTATCATGGACAAGGTCACACAGCGTAGCCGCGGTTTTGGCTTCATCGAAATGACAGATGATACTGCAGGTCGCCAGGCTATTACCAGTCTTAACGGTTACAATTTCCTGGGTAAAACCCTGGTAGTAAATGAAGCAAGGCCGAAAACTGACGCTCCTCGTGGCGGCGGTGGCGGCGGGTACCGAAGTGGTGGCGGCAACTACAACAGAAACAGCAGCGAGCAAGGTTAATTTTGCCGGCTGGTATTGTTCCGATAATCAAAACTGTCCTCCGGGACAGTTTTTTTTGTTCACTCATTTTCCTGCGATCACCTGGCAGTGCAACCATCTGGCGGATGCGCATTTCCCGCATTTGTGTTATTCATGTCATCTTTCTGCAGACTTCATTAAAAATCCTTCGGAAGGTCCTCTTGAATTCCCGGCGCACAGGTTCATCCCGGCAAAATGCACACTCCGACACAAAGGAGACGATGGGCGACCTTTGTTATCAATATTAAATGAAGACGATGGATCCATACGTTATCGGCATCGATCTGGGAACCGGAAGCGCCAAGGCCCTTGCCGTGAACCGGAGCGGTGACCTCATCGATCGCGCCCAGGTTGCCTATCCCACCGTTTGCCCCGAGCACGGATATCAGGAGCAAGTCCCCGAGCTGGTCTGGCAGGCTTTCATTAAATGCGTATCGCGTATCACCGCGAACCTGAGATTGCCGCCCGTTGGCATTTCCCTGAGCAGCGCCATGCACAGCATTATCCCGATGGACCAGGAAGGAAACCCGTTAATGAATGCGATCATCTGGGCGGATAACCGCAGCGCATCCGTGGCAAAAAAAATACACCAGTCAGCCGCCGCCGAAATGCTCTACGAGCAGACCGGCACACCGATTCATGCAATGACGCCCCTTTGCAAAATCGTCTGGCTGAAAGAAAACGAACCCGCGCTGTTTCAAAAGGCGAATAAATTCATTTCCATAAAAGAATATGTCTGGCTAAAGCTGTTCGGGGAATACGAGGTCGATTATTCCATCGCGTCCGCCTCCGGATTAATGGATATCGAAAAACTCACGTGGAATGCAAACTCGCTGGACACCTGTTCGCTGCGGCCCGATCAGCTTTCATCACTTGTCAATGCCAGCCACTCGCGCACCTGCTCCGATGATGCCTTGCGCGCATTGCTGGGAGTGAGCGCACAGACGCGCTTTTTTGCAGGCGCCAGCGACGGATGTCTCGCCAACATCGGCAGCTTTGCCACCGAAGAAGGAATGATGGCGCTGACCATCGGCACCAGCGGCGCCGTACGGATCCTCAGCAAATCTCCCATGCAGAATTTCAAGGACATGACATTCAACTACCGCCTCGACGACAGCGCTTACATCTGCGGTGGCCCGACGAACAACGGCGGCCTGATCCTGAAATGGTACGCCGAAAAATTGCTGGAAAAAAAACTGGATACAGCTGACGATTACTCCGCGCTCTTCCGCACGCTCATCGACACGCAACCGGGAGCGGATGGATTGGTATTCCTCCCCTATCTTATGGGAGAGCGCGCGCCGATCTGGAACAGCAACGCCTGCGGTGTGTTCTTTGGCATGCGAGGAGACCACCGCCAACCGCACTTCACCAGGGCGGTCATAGAAGGCATATCCATGGCGCTTTACGATATCGCGCACGGCATGATTGAAAACGGCCTTGCCGTTAAACAGATCCATGTGAGCGGCGGCTTTGTTCACTCGGAAGAATGGCTGCAGATTCTCGCCAACATCTTTGGAACCAGAATCTGCCTTATCAACACTGCCGACGCATCCGCCATGGGAGCCGCATTCCTGGGGCTTAAGAGCGTCGGCCTCATCCAAAGTTATGAGGAGGTAAAACCCGCGCAGATCCGGGAGTTTGAGCCGGAGCCGGAACCTGTCGCCGCCTACCGGGAGCTGTTCGCCAAATACCGCAGTCTTTTTGAGAGGGTTGCCCCGCTGATGACCGGAGCTTAACGAATTTTATCAAATCAAACTTAAACGCACATGCAAATCGCACTTATCGGACTGGGCAAGATGGGCTACAATCTTGCGCTGAACCTCCACCGGCACAAACATGATGTCCATGCTTTTGATCTCAACCAGCAAACCCTCGAGTCTATTCAAGCGAAGGGTGTTCGCACCGCGGCGAATACCGGGCAGCTCGTGCACGCACTGCAGGGAAAGAAGGTGATCTGGCTGATGATCCCTGCGGGCGATGCCGTTGACCTCGCCATACAGGAGCTGACGCCACTCCTCCGGGCGGGCGACATCCTCATCGACGGAGGCAATTCGAATTACAAGGATTCAATGCGCAGGGCGAAACAGCTTCAGGCCCAGGCCATCGATTTTCTAGACTGCGGAACCAGCGGCGGAACGGAAGGCGCCCTGAATGGGATCTGCGCCATGATCGGCGGAAGAAAGGAAGCTTTCAACTACTGCGAGTCCTTCATGAACGACATTTCCGTCGCCGGCGGCTGCCTTTACTGTGGCCCTTCAGGCTCCGGGCATTTTGTCAAGATGATTCACAACGGCGTGGAGTACGGAATGATGCAGGCCATTGCAGAGGGCTTCGAGGTGCTGCACAAGAGCGAATTCAACCTTGACCTCCGGGCGGTGGCGGGCGTCTGGAATCACGGCTCCGTGGTGAGGAGCTGGCTGATGGAGCTCACGGAAAACGCGTTGTCGAAAGATCCGAAACTGGAGAGCATCAAAGGCATCATGCATTCCTCCGGCGAAGGCAAATGGACGGTGGAGACGGCGCTTGAAAAGCAGATAGCCACACCGGTAATAGCACTCTCGCTGCTGATGCGGTACCGGTCGCTGGAGGATGACACGTTTTCCGGAAAGATCATCGCCGCGCTGCGCAATGAATTCGGCGGGCACGCCGTGGTGGGAAATCGGTAGGGGATCGGTGATCGGTGATCGGTGATCGGTGTCGTTGTAGAGACAAGGCATGCCTTGTCTCTACAACGGGATCACGCCTGTAATACCGCCCGTTTCAATTCAATGATCGTCAGCTCGGGCGGCATGCCCACGCGGCCGGGATAGCCGATGCAACCAAAGCCGCGATTGACGTAAAGGTATTGCGAGCCCTGGCGGTAAAGATCCGCCCATTGTTTGTAAACATACTGCGACGGGCTCCATCTGAAGTTTCCGATCTCGATACCCATTTGAAAGCCATGCGTATGCCCTGCAAACGTAAGGTCGACGTCGTGAAATTCCGGACGGATCTGCGCGTCCCAATGACTGGGGTCATGTGACAGGAGAATGCGCACCGGCGCTTCTTCCGTACCCTTGTGCGCCCGGGCAAGATTCCCATATTTCGGAAAGCGCATCGGAGGACCCACGCCCCAGTTCTCCACGCCGATGATGGCGATCCTGTCGCCACCCGCGTCGAGAAAGCGATGCTCGTTCATGAGAAGGTCGTAGCCGAGGAGGCGGTGCGCCTCGAACAAGTCCTCGAGGTTCTTTCTTTTCGCTTCCGCCGTGGGCCAGCTCCTGTAGTTCCCGTAATCATGGTTGCCGGTGCTTGAAAATACGCCCATCGGCGCGCGAACCTTATTGAAGATGGAAATGTAGTCGTCGACTTCATCCGTTTGATAGTTCACGAGATCGCCTGTGAAAAAGATAACATCCGGTTTTTCGTTCATCAGCATCTCCACCCCGCCCCTGACCGCAATCTTGTTGAAGAACGTGCCGGCATGAATGTCCGAGAACTGCCCGATGCGGATCCCGTCGAATGACCGGGGAAGGTTCGGCAGATGAACGGTCTTTTTGACCACGCGGTAGTCATTGGCGCCAGACACAATACCCGCCACCATGGAAGCAAACGGCACAAATCCCACGGCGATAGCTGTGCGGTCGAAGAACTCGGAACGCGTGATGGGCTTGCCCGGGATCCTGTTGCCCGCCCGCGTCCGGAAATACCGGATCAGCCTTCGGATATTGATCTGGATGTCGTCAATGAAAATCACAAGGAGCGTGAGAATCTTGGAGATGTAAATCATAATCACCACGGTGATCACCCATTGGCGGATGCTCATCGCGTGGTAATAGGGATCGGAAACATTATACCAGACGACGGCCGTGATAGCGGTTGCCGTCAGCAGCCATATCCCCGCCCGGATCGTCAGTCTGAAGACGGGTGTAAAATTGCGCGTGGTGCGATAAATGGAAGTATAGATATAGATATCTATCAGAACGAGCAGAATGATCTGCAACAAGAGACTGCTTTGCAACATGCTTTTTTCCTGTGCGGTTTATTTGACGTTCGCTTGAGCGCGCAGGCGGGCACGTCTTCTCGCTGATCCAGCCCTTTGTCTACGCTTTCTTCAATTCCACGATCGTCAGTTCGGGCGGCATTCCGATCCTGCCGGGGTACCCCAAATATCCGAATCCGCGGTTGACATACAAAAACTGTTTTCCCTCCTGGTACAAGCCCGCCCACTGCTTATAGGCGTATTGAGACGGACTCCAACGAAATCCTCCTATCTCCACGCCAAACTGGAACCCATGGGTATGGCCGGAAAACATCACATCGATATCCGGGTATTCGGGCCGTACCTGTGCATCCCAGTGACTCGGATCATGCGACAATAAAAGCTTTACAGCCGCATCTTCGGTACCTTTCACCGCCCGGTCAAGCTTTCCGTATTTTGAAAAGCCTCTCCCGCCCCAGTTCTCATTTCCCACGATCGCGATCTTGTCGCCACCCTGGCGGATGATCTGGTGCCCGTTCATGAGCAGTTGATACCCCATCAGACGGTGGGCCTCCATCAGATCTTTGAAATTCTTTCGCTTTTCTTCAACAGAGGACCAATGATGATAATCGCCGTAATCATGATTGCCTGTGACGGAATAAACTCCAAGCGGCGCTTTGATCTTCCCGAAGATGCCGAGGTAGTCGCCGACCTCTGACGCCTGGTTATTAACAAGATCACCGGTAAAAAAGATCAGGTCCGGTTTTTCTTTCAGCAGCAGCTCGACGCCACCCTTGACCGCCGTCTTGTTGAAAAAACTTCCGGAATGAATATCGGATATCTGGCCGATGCGGATGCCATCAAACGATGCGGGGAGATTCGGAAGCTTGATCTTCAGCCGCCTCACCCGGTAGTCATGCGCTCCGGAGATGATGCCATAGGTCATAGCCCCGAAGGGGACGGCGGTTGCGACCAGCGCTGCTTTTGCCAGGAACTCCGATCGCGGTATCGCTTTTCCAGGGGACGATCCGCTGACATCGGGATCAAACAACCCCGCGACCCAGCGCACACCGCGTTGAATATCGTCGGTAAAGAGAAAAAGGATACCAAATATCTTGGAGAAATAGGTGGCAAAAAGTCCGGTGACCAGCCAGTTGCGCATGCCGGACGTAAAGCGGTAGGGATCTGCAAACATCCACCAGAGCAAACCGGCGATCGACAGGAGCGTCGGGATCCAGAATCCGTAGCGGATTGCTCTCTTCCATTCCGCAGGCCAATGCTCGCTTACCCGGATGACGGCCTGGAACAGGTATGCATCCACTGCCAGAAAGAAGGCAACAAGAAATAGAAACGTCATGATACGCGGCCTCATAAACAGAAACGTCTGAAAGAAACAGCGACAAGGACCTGCCTTGTCGCTGCGTTAAAACATCAACAAAAAACTGCGACGATCAATTCAAAACGACCGCACCTTCAGTATCTTCTGCGGCGGGCTTGTTGCGCAGGCCGTAGATCCGCTCTTTCAGTTTCACAGAGAGCAGGTACAGGGAAGGCACGACGATCAGCGTAAGGACGGTTCCAAACAGCAAACCAAAGATCATCGTCCATGACAACGGCGCCCAGAAGGCTGCATTGTCTCCTCCGAAATAGATCTGAGGATCGAAGTGGGTGAACAGGGTGACGAAGTCAATGTTGAACCCGATTGCCAAGGGAATGAGGCCGATGGTAGCCGCCATGGTGGTTAACAACACGGGCGTCATGCGGGTCTTCGCAGCCTCAATGATCGCCTGATACAAGGGAACACCCTGCGACCGCAACAGTTCCGTAAACTCGACGAGCAGGATGCCGTTCCTGACCACAAGCCCGGCAAGAGCCATGATCCCTACCCCCGACATGACGATCGATATCTCCATCTTAAAGAGCGAGAAACCGACCAGCACACCGATGACGCTGAAAATTATTTCGGAGAGGATGATCAGCGGTTTGCTCACCGAGTTGAACTGGACAACCAGGATCATGAACATGAGCGCTCCGGCCAGGCCGAAGGCG
>DASVOT010000563.1:0-2530 GCA_036383235.1 Chryseosolibacter sp. | reverse complement strand
CCACGTTCTGCGCGAACACGGACTGCACGATAAATTTTCCGGCCCGCGTCACATGGTCTATACCGCCGCGCTGGAAATGCATCCCCTTGATGTCGAAGACCGGGTGCCGGATCTGAAGCATCGAGACGGTATCGGTTTTTGCAACATCACAAAATGCTGCACGAGTGTCTGTCCGGAAAACATCGCAATAACCGACAACGCAATCATCCCCTTGAAGGAACGCGTTGCCGACCGCTATTACGACCCGCTGCGCAGGCTTATCCGGTTTTTCAGGAAATAATTTGACAACCTTATTCCAACGTTATGAACATCCAAAATGTGAATGTCCCCCGCACGCAACGCCATCTCCAGCTGAAACCCCTGTCGAAGGAAGGAATTCCCGCTGCCATTGACAAAGCAGAACACTATCGGCTGCTCAACCAGCCTCGACTTGCCGAAAGCATTTGCCTCGACGTGCTGGCAGTCGATCCGCAGAACCCGACCGCGACCATTATCCTTTTGCTGGCGCTAACCGATCAGTTCGGCAAAGCGTCCTCCTCCAAAGCAAGCAAGCAGGCCCTGATGCTGGCACAGGGATTGAAGGACGAGTACGCGCGCAAATACTATAGCGGGATTGTATATGAAAGGCAGGCGGGGAACGCGTTAACTTCCGGTATTCCGGGCTCCGAGTTCGACGCTTATGAATGGTTCCTCGAAGCGATGGATTGCTATGAGCAGGCGGAGGCCATCCATCCCAAAGGCAACGACGACGCCATCCTCCGATGGAACACGTGCGCGCGGACGATTGCCCAATACAACCTGCAGCAGCGCCCTCTCGACGAGCACGAATCACAGCTCGAATAGCGGAGTGAAAGCAATCTGAAGTTGATTGGCGGAATTTTTTACACGGTGTTTTTTTTGCGGATGTCCATAATGCAGGCGCCCCAGCCTGCTCCGCCCGGTTGCACCCCTCATGCGGATAATGTGCTCTGTGCGCCGCGCATTCCCTTTTTCCAACTAATGGATTTTTAGATCGCCCCCGGATGATTTTAAAGTATTATTGTTAACATTGCGCATTCACTCCGGTTCGTCATTCACATAAAAAGAGAAAGCATGCGGGAATCAATCGATAAACTGATTCATGAATTTCATATCCCCTTTGAAAACTCGGTGCTGATCTTTTCGTTGATCCTGTTTATCATCCTTCTTGCGCCCGTCGTCCTCAACCGCCTGAAAATTCCCGGCATCATTGGTTTGATCCTGTCGGGGATGGTGATCGGTCCCCACGGTTTGTTTCTCATTCAGAAGAACTCAGCGGTGGATTTGTTTTCCACGATCGGGCTACTGTATATTATGTTCATCGCCGGGCTTGAGCTCGATATGAATGAGTTCAACAAATACAAGCATAAGAGCTTCATTTTCGGATTCTTTACGTTTATTTTTCCCATCGCGATCGGTTTTCCCGTTTGTTACTATTTGCTCGGCTATGGATTCGCTTCGAGCCTGCTGATCGCAAGCATGTTTGCCACGCACACCTTGATCGCATATCCGATTGTGAACCGCCTGGGCATCGCCAAAAACCAGGCCGTTGCAGTCACCGTCGGTGGAACAATACTCACCGATACCGCGGTGATGGTAATCCTGGCGATCGTTTCGGGTACGGCAACTGGCGAGGCGACGTCCGGCCTCTGGATGCGCCTGCTCATTTCTATCCTGGTATTCTCGGCGTTTGTGTTCCTGGTGATTCCGCGCGTGGCCTCCTGGTTCTTCCGCCGCCTGGAAGACGAGAAAAACGCGCATTTTATTTTCGTGCTGCTCGTCGTCTTCCTGACCGCGTTTGCCGCCGAGCTCGCGGGGCTTGAGCCTATCATCGGCGCGTTCGCGGCCGGGCTGGTACTCAATTCGCTGATACCCCATACATCTTCGCTCATGAACCGGATCGAGTTCGTGGGCAACGCGCTCTTTATTCCATTTTTCCTCATCAGTGTCGGCATGCTGATCGACTTCCGCGTGCTTACCCACGGCCCCCAGGCACTCATAGTGGCCCTCACCCTCACGGCCGTGGCGCTGGCAGGGAAATGGCTGGCAGCGACAGCATCCGGCCGCATACTGAAGTTTACAAAACCGCAGCAAAACCTCATCTTCGGTCTGAGCAGCTCGCACGCTGCGGCGACGCTCGCCGTCATCCTCGTGGGCTATAATCTTGGCCTGATTGACGACCCGGTGCTGAACGGAACCATCGTATTGATTCTTATCACATGCGTGGTAGCATCTTTTGTGACCGAAAGAGCGGGAAAAGAAGTGGTCATTCACATTGACAATGAGCCTCTTCCAGTGGGCGTTACCAGCCAGCGCGTGCTGGTGCCGATCGCCAATCCCCAGACGATGGAAAAATTGATCGACTTCTCCATGGTCATGAAAGATCCCAAGGACTATTCGCCGATCCTCGGACTCACCGTAGTAAAAGACGATGGCCAGGCCCAGGCAAGATTGCTTCAGTCGAAGAAGCTTCTCGACAAGGCGATTGTCTATGCGGCGTCTGCGGACCAAA
>DASVOT010000562.1:0-2112 GCA_036383235.1 Chryseosolibacter sp. | reverse complement strand
CCGCCCACAGAAGCAGGTCTTCCATGAGCTCGTGCAGGTTAAAGGCACTTTTCCTCGCCAGTCGCACGTACTTTTCGAGATCATCCCTGGAGGCGCTCTTGGTCGTGAGGTTGAGAAGGCCCATGCAACTCGCCAGGGGACCACGTAGATCATGCGCGATGATGGAAAACAGCTTGTTCTTCTGCTGGTTGAGCTCCTCCAGGAGGTGAAGGGTCTCTATCCTTTCGGTCACATCGCGGGATACGGTCTGAAGCATGGTTACCCTTCCCCCGGCATCGGTGATGGGTTTTGTGCTCGTTGAGAACCAGATATACGACCCGTCTTTCTTTTTGATCCGGTATTCTATGTTGGTGACCTCGCTCCCGCTCACAGCCTTGACATGGGATTGGGTCTGTATCCGCGGGATGTCTTCTGCATGAAACAACGGGTATGGACTCGTTCCGATCAGCTCCTCCGGGGTGTAGCCGAGAATCTTGGTTACGGAAGGGCTCACATACCGGTACGTTCCGTCCGGGTCATGGAGGGCGACGAAATCCATCATGTTATTCGCGAGTAACCGGTATCTTTCTTCGCTCGCCCGCAGCGCATTCTCAGACCATTTCTGTTCCGTCACATCACGCTGAATCCCGAAATGTCCCAGGATGTTGTTTTGATCATCTGTCAGCGCGATGTAGTGTCCTTCCAGGAAAAGATCGGAGCCATCGAGTTTCTTGGTTGTTCGCTGCATGTAGATGCGTCCTTTGTCATAGAGCTCGCGCAGCAGTTTCCGGGCCGCGGGGAGATCGTCCTTGAAGAAATCCTTTACGCTTCGCGACATCAACTCTTTTTCGGTGGCGCCGTATTGCTCAAGTAAAGCGCTGTTCACCCGGGTGAAATGCAGGGTCTCGATGGCATTGTCGAGCGCTGATTCCTTGTCCACGGTATCGTCCCACTTCATCGGCTTGTCCAGCATCATGAGAAAGAAGCCGCTCAATGCCTGGGAGAAAAACAAGTCCATATGGTGACGGCTCAGCTGGAGCTGATCGATAACATTCTGCAAATTGATGTCCGCGAGTTTTTTTTCCGTGATGTCCTGCACGGTGACGACGATATCATTTTCAAGCCTGGAAGCATGTGTATGCACCCAGACTTTCGAATCGCCCTTATGGAAACTATATTCAAGGTCGAGAGGTTTTCCGGTCTCGGCCACGTTGATGAAATCATTGAATAAGATCCATGGCTGGCCGGGAATTTCCGTGGCCCTCTTTCCGTGCAGATCGCCAAAGCGTTTTCCTGTCATTTTTTCCGCCGGATGGTTCACCATGAGGTATTCGAGATCCGTAACGCGCCCCTGGTGATCACGGCAGGCGCGAAAGACGATAAAAGGATTAAACGCATTGTCGAGCACACCCTGGAGAAGAAGCTCTTTTTCTTTTCGCTGTGTGATCTCGCGGATGGAGCAGAGATATCGTGAAAGTGCCTCGCCGTCTTTCCTGACCGGAGAAAACACGGCAGTGAACCACATGATATTTCCGTGGATCTCGAGATTATAATCGAACGAACAGGTTTCCGTCCCTTGTCGTATCTCCCTGACCGCTCCATCTATTTTTTCGCTGACATGAGGGGGGAGCACCTCCTGGTAATGCTTTCCAACGAATTGTTCCTTCGGCACATACAGCCATTGCGAATTGTTTTCCGGGAGGTAATCCACGATGGTGCCGTCGTCATCTAAAATGAAGATCATGTCCCTGAACGCGTTCAGGATCGCTGTCAGATTTTCTGCCGAATAGCCATTTTTGACCATAAGCCGTTCAGGACTGGTGCCCGCGGCAAAATAGTGCGCGGCACTTGAAAAAAGGCTGATAATAATCAGGGCTGGCGATGCGCTACGTCACCTGTTACGTCATTGGCAGGATGAAATAAATCAGGCAGCTGGCGATCCTCCTTCCGCGGCTTACCCGTGACCTCTGCCACATGGCGTATTTTGAATCCTGGGCTTCGGCAGGCTCAGCCACCGCCACTGAATCTTGGGCTTCGGCAGGCTCAGCCACCGCAGGAGAATCTTGGCTTCGACAAGCTCAGCCACCGCAGGAGACTTTGGGCTTCGACAAACTCAGCCACCGCAGGAGAATT
>DASVOT010000561.1:0-3644 GCA_036383235.1 Chryseosolibacter sp. | reverse complement strand
GGTGTGAGGGTCAACCAGATCAATCCCGGATGGGTGCTGACCGAGAACGAGATCGCGCGAAAAAAAGAACAGGGGTCGCCACAGGACTGGCACGCCAGGCTGCCGAAGGTCTATGCGCCCGCGGGCAGGATCCTGTCGCCGGCGGAGATCGCCTGCGCGGCCATCTACTGGCTGGCCGACGAAAGCGGGCCGGTCAGCGGCCAGGTTGTCGACCTGGAACAGTATCCGCTGATCGGAAGAAACCCACCGAAGGACGTGTGAGCCGCCAGCCTCTCCGTTGCAACGTTCAACCTGTGTCCGGGGTAACAACCTTAAAAAACCGAAACTTCTAACCTCATCGTATTCACATGCCAAAATTAGCCGCGTTCCCGAAAGCCTTCATGCAGGCACTTTGTAAAGACGGATCGATGAAACTGTCGGAGTGGATTCACCTGGCGTGCGCGCTGGATATCGATGGGCTGGAGTGGTACGCCGGCTTCCTCGAAATGGCGGACGAATCAAGGTGGGCAGGTTTCAGGAAGCTCGTAGAGGATCGGGGAAAAGTGATTCCGATGATGTGCTGTTCGCCCGATTTTACGCATCCCGATGCAGCGTTCCGCCGGAACGAGATCGCGAAGCAGAAGAGGTGGATAGACATGACACATGCGCTGGGAGGCTCTTACTGTCGCGTCCTTTCCGGGCAGCGACGTCCGGAGATCCCGATCGATGAAGGGATCAGGCTGGCCGCCGAAAGCATCGAGGCTTGCCTGCCGTATGCCGCCGGGCTGGGCATCACGCTCATCATTGAAAATCATTACAAGGATGACTTCTGGCAATACCCGGAATTTGCGCAGAAAATGGACGTCTTCTGCAAGCTGGTCGACACGATACAACATCCGAACTTCGGAGTAAACTACGATCCCAGCAACACGTATCTCGCCGGCGAAGACCCGCTGGAGTTGCTAAAGCGGGTATCGCACCGCGTTGTGACCATGCACGCCAGTGACCGCTATCTGAAGGAGGGCACCCTCGAAGATCTTCGCCGCGAGGAAGGCGGCGCGGCGGGATACGCGAAACGGCTCAGTCACGGCGAAATCGGAAAAGGCCTCAACAACTACGATGCGATTTTCACTGAATTGAAAAGTAAAGGTTTCAACGGATGGATCAGCATCGAGGACGGCGTCGAGGGAATGGACCAGCTGGAGCGAAGCGTGCGGTTCCTGAGGCGGAAGATCAGGGAGTACTGGAGCTGAAATGCAGCGGGAATGCCGGCGCAGGGGATGAACGACCGGATAGCAAGTAAAAAAGATGCAGTTGCTAGCGTTCAAGTTTAAGCAGGGCAGCGCTCTCCTGGTCGACAAACAAGACCGCCTGGGGATGTGTCCGCAGGATCGTCGACGGATATTGCTCGCTGATCGCGCTGTTCAACGTATGGTATATTGCTTTCGCTTTTCTCTTTCCCGGCACCATGCAAAACACCTGATCCGCTTTCATCAGGGCGGGAATGGTTAAGGTCAGCGCCGTTTTCGGAACCTCTTCGCGCGACTTAAAACAACCGTCATTCACCTGCTGTTGCCGGCAGGCCTCGTCGAGCTCGACTATTTTAACCGTCTGCGGATCGTTGAACCTGGCCACGTGGGGATCATTGAATGCGAGGTGGGTGTTCTCGCCGATGCCCATGAAAACGACATCGGTGGGATACCGCACGAGCAGCTCACCGTATCTGCGGCATTCGTTTTCCGGCGATGCGGCCATCCCGTCGAGGTAGTGAACCTCCAGCAACGGAACAAGGTCGAAAAAATGCACCTTCAGGTAATTGCCAAAACGTTGCGGGGCATCCTCAGGCAAGCCGACGTATTCGTCCATATGAAAAGCCCGGACGCGGTGCCAGTCTATATTTTTTTCCTTCACCAGCGCGGAAAGGAATTCGTCTTGCGATGGGGCTGCGGCGAAAACAATGTTTACGAACGGTCTGCTTTTCATCAGCCCTCTCAGGGTATCGGCCGCGGCCTTTGCCGCGCGGTGTCCCAGGTCAGGTCTTCCTTCGCACAGGGTGACCGTTAATGTATCGACGTAGAGCGCTTTTTCCATGGCGTTGAATTTCAGTTGGCATGCCGTCAACCCGCGCTGGCTGTCACGCCAAAGGCGGAATCGGCGGCATATAAAACTTTTCCCTTAACGATGGTGGTCTCAACTTGTATCGTGTCATCGAAGATAACGATGTCGGCGTCCTTTCCTGCCGCGAGCGACCCTTTTTTGTCAGCGACTCCTACGATGCGCGCGGGCGTACTGGTCATCATTCGCACCGCGTCGATCAACGAAACATCGGCCATCGACACCATGTTTCTCACGAGCCTGTCGGCGGTGGCGACACTTCCGGCAAACGCCGAGCGGTCGGGCAATTTCGCAACATTGTCTTCGACGATCACCTCCAGCCCGTTGCGGAGGCCGCCCAATATGCTTTTTCCCGGCGGCATTCCCGCTGCGCGCATGGCATCGGTGATGAGGGCGATGCGGTCTGGTCCCTTGATCTTGTAAATAAGCTTCAGAAACGGAGCCGGCAGGTGCACGCCGTCGGCGATAATCTCGACATCCATCTCATCGATGATAAACGCGCTCTCGATGACACCGGCGTAGCGGAACGCATTCCGGCGCGTTACCCCTGACATTCCGGAGTACAGGTGTGTCGCGAGGGTGTAGCCATTGTCAAACGCCTCCACTACTTCTTCGTAAACGGCATCCGTATGGGCCAGGGCCGCCAGGATGCCGTTCTTTCTCAGGTACTGACCGAATTCAATGGCGCCCTTCAGCTCGGGCGCGGCGCTCCATCTGCGTATAGAGCGGCCGTGAGCGGCGATGACCGCCTGGTATTCTTCCGGATCGGGATCGCGGATGAAACGCGGGTCCTGCGCCCCGCGCTGGCTCATGGCGAAGTAGGGCCCTTCCAGATGCATCCCCAGGAACTGGGCACCGTTCCGGTTCTTCCCCGCCGCCTTCTCGTAGACGGTCAACGTGTCAAACAAACCTTGCCGTTCGCTTGTGAGCGTGGTGGGAAGCATCGAGGTGGTGCCATGACGCGCATGCGTTTCGGCGATTCGGAGGAATGCGGCTTCATCGCCATCCATGAAATCATGGCCGCCCCCTCCGTGCACGTGAATATCGATGAACCCGGGAGCGACGTATTTTCCTTTGGCATCGATCTCAACGGCGTCCGCCGCCACGAGGTTGCCTTCGCTTACCGCGGCGATGGTTCCACCCGTGATCAGCACACTCCCCTGCGGAATGATCCGGTAAGGAGTGATGATCCTTCCGTTATAAATTTTCAATGATTGACCCATACCCACAATTTACAAATCATTCCCCTTATACCCTTATACCCTATACCCACCCTATACGCCTATACCTCCACACTTGGGGGGATCCCCGGTGCTTCACAGTCTGAAAACAACGCTATAGCTATCCATTATCTCATCCCTATACCCCCTCGACCCCTATATCCGTATATCCGTATATCCTTATACCCTTATCACTGTTGTCCGGGGAAAATCCAAACTTGGATCAAAACTCAGTTGTTGGTCCAAATTAATGGGAATTTTTGCGTTGCATTAAAATTGACCCCCCGCTTTACGTATAGAGGCTTAATTGGCTATTTTTTTCGCTGTAGT